>CAZVQH010000088.1:0-3649 GCA_964629205.1 uncultured Gammaproteobacteria bacterium | reverse complement strand
GGCTATAAAAACCTTTTTTTTCCCTTCGAGCAGCCTTCCCTTCAGCCAGTTTGGACTGTAATCCGCCTCGATGGTATAGTTTATGGAGTTTTTTGAGTAATGCGGAAACAGTTTTCCCAAAGTGCTTCGAAAAAATCCGAGGAATTTCCCTATTTCGTTCTTTGAGGCTTTTTTGAATGATACTCCATTATGCATTGGTATATTTTACTCCACTTGTCGGTATTCTTCCCTGCTTTTTCGTTTCTGGTGTGTCTCTTTGAAAAATCCATGGTTAAATATCCCTACAGCTTCCTGAATAACATATCCCAAGAACATATACGCAAAAACGGCAAATATTGCCGAAAATTCTATCGTAAACGGTCCCGTAAATGTGGGCGAGGGGAACATTCCCTGGAAAGGGGCAACCAATGGTGTACTGGTGTCGTAAACCCACCCTACAAAGGGAGCGCTCGTTGACGCACCCATTAATTTTAATAAAACTCTGAGTCCTATCGCTGCCTCGGCGAAAGCAACCAGAAGATTAAGCATTCCGAGTATAAGATTCGCACTTATCATAATAAAATTAAATTTATAATCCGTACTAATATATATGCATTCTCTTACAAAAAAGTTGCGAGTTTTTGAGTAAGATGTTCATATGGGAAGAAAAATAATTCTGGCGTTTCTCCTTATTGCGATAGGTTTCGCCATATACAGGCTATTTACGCCTTCAACGCGTCCTGAACTTTTCCGTACCGTAACTGAAATAACAAACAACTCCCCTTCAAAAACGATAACAACCGGCGATTCTGCGGATATTCCCATTTCCGAAACAGTAATAACCGGTCTTGACACCCCGTGGTCGATAGTCTTTATGCCCGACAAAGCAATGATGATTACCGAGCGCAAAGGTACGGTTCGGATTAACTCTGAGGTCATAGCAACAATAGGTGCAGTTCGGGAAATCGGTGAAGGAGGGCTTATGGGGTCGGCGCTGGATCCGGACTTCCCAAACAACCACTTCGTCTACCTTTATTACACCTACATGGGAACGGGCAACGACACAATGAACCGCATCGTCAGGATGACATTGGTTGACAACCGTTTGACTGATGAAAAAATAATAGTCGATTCCATTCCGGGAGCGGCCAATCACAATGGGGGAAGAATCAAGTTTGGCCCTGACGGTTATTTATACGCCACAACCGGCGATGCCCAAGCACCTTCGCGCGCCCAAGACAAAAACTCCCTTGCCGGAAAAATTCTGAAGATTTCTACTTCCGGAGATACTGCAATTTACTCCCTTGGCCACCGTAATCCGCAGGGTCTGGCTTGGGACAATGAGGGAATTCTATATGCGACGGAACACGGAAGGAGCGGAATTCAGTCCGGACTCGATGAGTTCAATAGGATCGAGTCGGGAAGGAACTATGGCTGGCCTGATATCGAGGGAAACGAAAAGAGAAATGGAATGGAAACGCCGGTTGCGAATTCCGGAGCATTCTCAACATGGGCGCCTTCCGGGCTGGCTTATCTTGACGGAGCCTTTTATTTCGGCGGCTTAAGAGGTTCCGCCCTTTATAGGTTGACTATTGACGGCGATAAAATCGAGATAAGTGAACACTTCAAGGGCGAATTCGGACGGATAAGGGACGTTGTAATTGGTCCTGATAACATGATTTATATCTCAACGAGCAATCTGGACGGAAGAGGTTTACCAAAAGAAAATGATGACCGGATAATACGAATCAATCCTAATAAACTTTAAGTTTGGTAGAATATTACTTGATTATTCAGATGCCCGGTCGTTCAATGGTAGGACAATAGACTCTGAATCTATTTATCCTCGTTCGAGTCGAGGCTGGGCAACAATTTTATGTATTACGTGTATATTCTGCGTTGTTCCGATAACTCCCTTTACTGTGGACAGACCAGTGATCTTGAAAGAAGGATTAAGGAGCATGAATCGGACTCCCCCCGCTCTGCAAAATATTTGCGGTCGAGACGGCCGGTAAAACTGGTTTATTCGGAGAAATACAGGAATTTAAGCAGCGCCCTTAAGCGGGAAATTGAAATCAAGAAATATCCGAAAGCCAAGAAGGAGGCTCTTGTAAATGGTTAAGGGTCTTTTGCTTACTCTCACATTTATGTTCGGAGCATTCCTTAGGATATACGGATTTGACCGTTTTTCATCACTGACATCAGAGGTTGCCCAACACTATCTGGAGATTATAAAGCTGGAATCGGGACTTACACTGTTAAGCGGGCCCCTGACTAGTCATGAATGGTTAAGATTAAGCGCCACACCCTATTATCTCTTTTACCCGATATTTTCCCTTCTTGATTTTCACCCGCTGTCGCTGGGATATCTTTGGACTTTAACGGGAATCTTGCTTGTTCCCCTAAATTATTTTATTGTCAAAACAATCCTCGATTCCAAAACCGCGTTTTATTCGACTCTTATCATAACGGCATCCCCGTTATATTTAAACATCAATAGAATTCCCGGTTTTTTTAATTTCGTAATCCCTTTAACTTATATCCTTGTTTTTATCATTTTTAGAATTTCAAAGGGCAGCTTACGCAGTATATGGGCGGGATCTTTGGTATTGGGGCTTATGTCGACACTCCACGCCGCATCGTTTATGCTTGTTTCGTTTTTTCTCGGCGTGCTTTTATATCTAAGGAAGCTTACTGTCTCCAGGTTTATCGGAATTATGTTCATCATTTCCGCAATCAATATCCCGTATCTTGCAAACGATTTTTCTATGGGCTTTTCGATGACCGCAAAGCTCCTTCTTTGGATTCCTTATAAGTTTGTTAATTTTTTGACAGGCAAGGTCGTCGGAATAGAAAAAACCATAGTCGCCGACACGACCTTCGTCGACATTTCTGATTTCATAAAGTCGGGATTTTTACCGGAATATTTTCATTGGATTGCAGGCGCGGTTATTTTTGGATTCATCGCCTCCTATTTCCTAACAAAAAAAAGGGGTGTTTTTGAGAGAATTCTCTTTGCATGGATGGTCTTCGGCATTCTGGTACTTCTTATCCATAAAAATCCGCCCATCCACTATTTCATACCTCTTTTCCCCATTCCCGTAATATTGATTTCAAAAATTATTTCCGGGATGAGATTCGGCATATTTATTCCGGCAACAGTCATGCTTATTAATTTAGTTTATTTTTTCCTAACTCCCGCAGGCTTGGACTCTGCGGAGAAATCGGGTTTTATCCCCTATAAAAATCAGCTGAAAATTGCGGAAATAATTATCACGAAGTCGGAGGGTCGCGGATTTTCCTTATCAAGAGTAGGTCAATTTGACAACTATGTGGATGAATTCCGTCAGAACTACGAATATCTCCTCTGGTGGCTGGGCAATAGACCGGTATCAAAATCTGACCTTCACTTTGTGATAATCGAGTCCCCTGACGTTTCAATCCAAAAAACGAAGGGAGAAATCGTTGGGGCAGTTGACCGCGTACGGATTGTTCTTATCAGTAGGTAATGAAATACTTTATTTTTGCTTTTTCTTTCAGATCGGCAACAAACGATTGGATCTTTTCCTGAAGCTTCTGTTGTTTCAGTTGGGCTGAGACATCATCCCTCGAAGGTTCGTTTTCAGCTGTCATTTCAGAACCCAAAAGAGCCATTTGCTCTCTTTGGGAG
>CAZVQH010000087.1:0-3784 GCA_964629205.1 uncultured Gammaproteobacteria bacterium | reverse complement strand
ATATTGATAATAGTCGTTTCCTGGTTTATTTTTCTTAATCTCCTCAACGTCGTCTCGTATAAGTTGCTTTTCGACAAAACCAGTTATGAGTTGCCAAACAAGGCTTCAATTGGCGCCCGACATGTTTTTGTTCCCTGGCTCAATTTTGACGGGAGGAACTATCTTAAGATAGTCATAAATGGTTACAGCCGGTGGGAATGGCCGGATGTCAGGGTTTTTTTCCCGCTATATCCGATATTGGTCCGATTATCGTCTCTTAATTTGGCGATAACCCCTGTCGTGGTTGGATTGGCGATATCGGGCGTGTGTTTGATGGCGGCAATCGCCGTTTTTGTGGAATTGCTAAAGCAGGATAGGATTTCGAGCTTGGGGAGATTACGGATAATAGCGCTCATGTTGGTATTTCCTACGAGCTTCTATTTTATTTCATTTTATACCGAGAGTCTGTTTTTGCTTTTGGTGTTGTCAGCGTTTTATTTTTTAAACAAAAAGAATTTCCTGATGGCAAGTCTGTTGACTTTTCTGGCAACGGCAACCCGTATTACCGGTCTGGCGCTTCTCCTGCCTTTGGCCGCAGAAGCATATTCACATTTCAAAAAATCCGGCAAGATAGCCTGGCCGGTTATGATATCTCCCGCCGGATTTATATTGTTTGCCGCCTACATCCAGTATTATCATGGCGGTGCGTCATCAATAATTGCCTCTCAAAAGAACTGGAACAAACCGATTGGATTACTTGGGCCATATTACGCTATCAAGGACGGATTTACAAAATTCATTTTCGGGTCGCCCGTTACCCATGGCGATGTTTTCGGCCGGTCAATGGAAGTAATTGAATTCCTATTCGCGGCGCTGCTTATATTTTTTCTGGTATCTTCATATAAAAAAATAAAGACATCCTACTGGCTTTACGTATTATCGAGTGCTTTTCCTATATTCTTCTCGGGAGTCCTGTCATCGATCCACAGGTACACTATCGTAATGTTCCCGATTTTCATATGGATGGTTGGATCGCTGGACAAAAAAAGGCTCAACATGCTTTATTTCGTTTTCACGTTGCTCCTCGTTTACCTTGCCAGCCTGTACCTTAGGGGTTATTGGGTCGCCTGACTCAAGGCTTAAGCAGTTCAAGGGAAGGAATTACAAAAGATCCGTCCGGGGTTTCGGGATTTTCAAAACCGTAAATTGCCCTTATATTTTGACGCGGAAAATATAGATCCGTGAAATTCTGGTCGCTTAATGTGGTTTTCAGGTGTTTTGATTGTCCCCATGGATTGAAATCCTTAAGTTTTACGTCTTTAAAATATACGCTTCCGGCCGACAAAATTTCCGATCTGTTCTTGGTTATGACGAGCTTGAGGTGATCCGAAACACGGGACTCCAAAAAGAAAGTACTTGATGATTCATGAATTTTTATTCCGATAACGTTAAGGATAAAATAGAGGATAACCAATAGATAGGAAATAAACTTAAACAACCCTCCTTTTTTATAGAACAAAAATATAACATAAGCTTGGAACAAGCTTACGAAAATCAGGGGTAGAGTGAGTCTTACCATCCATTTATGTTGAAAAAAAGCGATTTGTGCAACGAAAACTCCGAAGCCGACCGCTGAAAAAAACATAAGGGATATGAGTTTTTTTATCTCTTTTTTGTTTCCTGCTATAAAAAGCAGTAGCCCGGAGACGAACATGAAAAGATAAGAAAATAACGACATGAAGTATGGTTTGGTTTCAGGAAAATTGACGATCAATTTCCAAAACTCCTTTATTGGCGGTCTGAATATGCTTGTCATGTAGTCGGGCATAGCCCAAGCTCCACAGAAAATACCACATCGTATTGTTCACAAAAAGCCGGGGGTTGAGTTGAATTTTATAGTTATCAATTTGGGTTACATATTTGAGGCTGTATTGGTAAAGGACTGCAAAAATAATGCTGATTACGACGAAGGCGATTGCCCCGCGCCTGTATTTCCCGTCCTTGCCTTTCTTGATGAATATGACAAGGAAGGGAACGAATAATGAAAAAAGTATCGCGGTTTCCTTAGATAAAAGCGCCAGGATGAAAAACACGGACGCGTTAAAATTTTTACCTTTCAGAAAGTTGAAAAGGGCAATCGCAAGGAATGCAAAGACCGCCACCTCCTGGAATGTCCCGAAGTAATATAACTGAAAGACATGGACAAAGTTTATTGCGTAAAGAAACACCGCAACCCGGGCAAAAATCTTGTTACCGCTTAAATCTTCAATTATTCTGGAGAGGAAATATATTCCTATAAAAAAGACCGAGAAGCTTAAGGCGTGTCCGAGAATCAAGTTGTCATCGAGCGTATGGATCAAAAAATAGTAAACCTCACTGCCTACTGGGCGATAGAAATGTTCCCTTATCGGGGAAAAGAAGCCGAAAAAATCACCGAACGATTCGACGCGGCTGATTTTTAGAAAAAAATAATCATCAGCAAAGAAATTAATAGAAAAAGCATTGCGGAACAGAAAAAGCACGACGATAAAAAGAAAGGCAAAATACATATTTGATCACAGTATAGCAAAGGATTTTAGGCCGCGGTGGATTATAATTGGCGTATGGCAGGCGAGAAAGTCGGAGTCATTCCGCAGGGGGAAATTATGGGTCGCGAACGAATGAGACATCATAAGCTGATGCGCGGTGAGACTCCTGAGGTCCATTATTCACCAAGGCGATCAAGAGTGATCATGGGAATAAATCTTTATGGGGATGTTGTATTTATTCCTCTTCCGGGACGGGAATGGACGGAGGTTGACCCGGCCGTGTTGCCGCATTTACTTCGAGGCACGGAGAATTTGTTCGACCATTCAAAAAACTCCTATGCAACCGCACTTCGCCGCAAAACGACAACCTCATCAGTCAAGACTAACAAAGGGGACGAAACTCACAGGCCTCCAAAGGTGTCAGGCTTCAAATTTTCAAGCACTCTCCGGGATATCGCTGAGGAACGGAAAAGCAACGAAATGAAGCGTCGCCTCCTATCCCTTGGTATAGATGCAGACAAGCTTTATTTGCTGCTTCATACCGCACTCCACAATCAAGTTCTTTTGGAGAGGCAGAGTCCCAAGAAGGCCAAGAAAGACATAGTATCGAAAGCGATCAGGGGCAGGGGTGGAAATGAGAAACATCGTCCCCCGAAAAATTTTGGAGTATCATCACCATTTCTTGAATTCGAGAAAAAAAAGAAAGCGGATAAACTGAAAACGTCCGGAACCATATACAGATCAGCCAAATGAGATTATGCAATCGGTAAACCAATGTATATAAAAGTAAAAGTGTTTCCTCAATCAAAAAAAGATCAGGTAATCAGGAAATCAGTCGATTCTTATTTGCTAAAAGTGGCCGAAAAAGCCGAAGGCGGAGCGGCTAACCGGAAAGTCAAGTCGATGCTTGCTCTTCATTTCAAAGTATCGGAAGCGAAAGTAAGACTGGTCAAAGGCGGCAAGAAGCCAAATAAAATATTCGAAATATATTAAAATAAATTATATGAAAATAAATATTCGTTTGATCTATCTTTATCTTTTCTCTTTCGTCGGGTTACTGGTTGTTGTTATAGGTGCGGTCAGGATGGTTGATTTGGGAATGAAGGTTTTTGTATTCAAAGACGCTGACCGGTATGAATACTCAGCTCCCGAAATGAAGCCGAAAGATGAAGAAGTCCTGAGACAAAATGCCGAACGCGACCAGCGAAGAAATCGTGAGCGTGAGTTCTCCAATTCCCTGTCCATGATCGTTGTCGGACTGCCACTGTATATTTATC
>CAZVQH010000086.1:0-3823 GCA_964629205.1 uncultured Gammaproteobacteria bacterium | reverse complement strand
CCGTTATCCATTGGGCAAGGGCACTCCAGGGGAAAAAGCCCTGACCAACAGTGTCTTTAACCAGCCAGGGAACTGGACTATTAAGCTCAAGGTAAAGGACAGTAATGATAATGAATCAACCGAGGTAATCAGTATTTTAACCATCTACCCGGATTTACCGCCGATAGCTGATTTTTGGCTGACTTCTGAATCTATCAGGAACTCTTATCAAGGCAATGAGTTGACGGTAACCGACCAGATGCTTACCGTTATCTCAAACCATAGTGATTCGTCTTTCCGTGACGCCGCTAAACTGCT
Organism: uncultured Gammaproteobacteria bacterium; assembly: GCA_964629205.1. GTDB lineage: Bacteria > Patescibacteriota > Microgenomatia > UBA1406 > GWC2-37-13 > GWC2-37-13. Next base: position 3,526 of record CAZVQH010000086.1, on the reverse strand, counting down.
TGAGGAAACCGTCCATCAGAAGATTGGAACCGTGCCCGATCTTGAAGCTTTTATTGGTTTGAAAGGCCGGAGTGATCTTATCAAAATCATTGCCGGACACGACCAAAAAAGAGTTTACCAGTGGATTGCGGAATTTTCGGAGCAGGGGGGTAATTTCAAGATCCTCATTGAGTCATTGCTCGAAACGTTAAGAGGCGAGCTCCTCGTTAAAAAATTGGGTGAAAAAACCGAAGAGGGCACCAACCTTAAGATGCAGGAAATTACCAGACTGATGAAATTGCTTATGGAGGCATATCAGCTTATGAGAGTAACCCCCATAGATTCCCTTCCGCTTGAAATTGCGGTAGGGGAGTTTTACAATGAAGTGTCCAATTAACAGTTGAATATTAAAATATAAATATATATGTTTAATCCATTACAGGGTTTGGGAGATTTGCAAAAATTACAACAGCAGGCTCAAAAGATGCAGGCTGCTCTTCAGCAGGAAACTGTGGAAGTCGACAAGAACGGCGTCAAGGTCACCGTCCGCGGCGATCAAGTCATCATGGCTATCGAAGTTGACGGCATAATCGAAAACAGGATTGCCGAAGCCGTTAATGAGGCGGTCAAGAAAACCCAGGAATTGGCTGCGCGAAAATTGATTGAGATATCAAGCCAGCAGAAATAAACTATTTAAATAATAATGATTAAGTTATTTACAGGCTCAGCCAACCCGAAGCTTGCCGATGAAGTTTCGAAAATTCTTAAACTTCCGCTAAGCAAGTCCGAAGTTGTTCGGTTTGATAACTCCGAAGTCAAGGTAACGATCGGGGAAAAGGTCAAGAACGACGTTTGTGTCATTATCCAGCCTACGGCGAATCCGACGGACACCCATCTTATGGAGTTGTTTTTTTTCGCCGATGCGCTTAAGCGGGGACAGGCAAAAGAAATAATCGCTTTTATTCCCTACTTCGGTTACGCCAGGCAAAATCGCGAACACCGAAGCGGAGAGTCGGTATCGGTCAACGTCGTTGTCAGATTTTTGGAAACAATCGGCTTCAGTGCCGTTTATACGGTCAGCCTACACGACGAGGGGACTGAAGGGATTTTTTCGATTACCTTCAAGAACCTTTCCGCATTCAATATTCTGGGCAAGGAGGTCGCCCATTATCTCAAGAACAATAAGAATACTGAGGAAGTTGCGGTTGTTTCTCCGGATCAGGGAGGCGTTGAAAGAGCCCAACTTTTTGCGGAAAATTTTTTTCATAGCAACAACGTTGACATTGCCGTCATCGAGAAAAGGCGGAATTTGGACCGGATTCATGAATCGAAGGCTTTGAATCTATACGGTGAAGTGAAAGGGAAGACCTGCATATTGATTGATGACATTATCACATCAGGGGGAACTCTGGTTCATGCCGCTGAATTCTGCATGAAACGGGGTGCGAAGCGGGTATTGGCATGCGTCGTCCACCATGATTTTTCCCCCAATGCGGAAAAAGTCCTGAAAAACAGCCCTATCGAAAAAATTTTCATGAGCAACACGATCGCCCTTACGCCTGACCAAAACTTTACGCAGCTTAGGGAAGTATCAATTGCACCGCTTTTGGCTGATGAGATAAAGAAGCTTCTTTGATAATCCCGCTTTTTAGGGACTGACCAGATTATAGATTGCCTGCCTGTACTTGAATCTGTTGGGGTATTGTTTGTCATCCGTAAATCTTGACTGGAAGCCTGTCTTGATTCTGGTCGCGCTTAGAGGAAAAAATCTGCCCCCCTCTCCATTCCCGGGATCAATTCCAAGCTGAGAAAACATGAATCTGAAATCCAGAAATTTTCGCCATTCCTCAACTTCGTGTTTGATTCGATTTTTGTTCCATGATCGGTTTCTTATTCCTTTGATTTTCTCCCTTTCCTCAAAGTTAAGGAAAAGCAACTGATCGCCAACCAAATACTGGGGGAGGAACATTGAAGCAAAAATTGTCCCGAAAGTTTCCGGGTCAAGTCCGGTCTCGGATTTAATCTCCCTCATGATCAAGTCCCCCTGCCGTTTTTCCTCAGGTAAATTTCCAGTCAGCATTTTGTCAGATCTGTATACCTGATCCAATTTGTGCCTTTGGCTGTTTTCAATGACAAGTCTGTTGTTTTCATCTACGAAAAAGCCTACCTGGAGAAGTCTGACGCCATTCCACTTAATATTGAGATTGAACAGTCCTTCGTTCGTGAATGCCGTCTCTTCCGTAAAATCAATTCCGAGCGGTCCGGTATCTTTCCGGGGTACGGACTTAACAAGCCGTCCGGTATTGACCAGAATACTCATATATTTCGAAATATCCATTGTTTTTCCGTCAAATTCACCGCCTGTTTCCGCGTCAACAGCAGCATGGATAAGATACTTCAGTCCGTGCAGAACTGCTTTCTCGTTTCCATCCCTGAACGCCAGAAGACTATCTAATTCGTAAGGAGTGATTTTCAACGCGTCAATGTGGTTTTCTATTGGATCAAGTGAGTCACGGTTCCTCAATCTTAAAGCTGCCTGTATCATCGAACCGTCCCGACTGGAGGCCGGAGCTGATGATTTTCCTTCAAACGGTAATGCCACTTTTATTGGATATTAAAATTTATTTCTGCCCTCAATTGCTTTCTTTAGAGTCATGTAATCGGCGTATTCTAAATTCGCCCCTATAGGCAAACCATAAGCCAGCCTGGTTATCTTGAAGTCGCGCCTGGTGCCGGCTTTTAATTCGTCCAATTTATTTTTTATGTAGATAGCGGTCGCTTCGCCCTCCATGTCGGGATTGGTCGCCAGTATAACTTCCTTTATCTCTTCGGATTTTTTTATCCGGGTCATCAGTTCGGCGATTTTTATATCCTCAGGAGCAACGTGGTTCAAGGGGTCAATTTTTCCGTGAAGTACGTGATATACGCCCTGGTATATGTTTCCGGTTTCAAACGACAGAAGGTCAAGAACCGACTCAACAACGGTTACTACGGAAAAGTCCCGCTTTGCCTCTTCACAGATGGGACAGAGATTGTTTTCAGTCAGATTAAGACAGACCTGACACATCTTGGTCTTGCTTTTCAACTCTCCGATATTGACGGCAAACTCCTTAAGATCCTCATCCGGCAATCTCAGGAAATAGAAAGCCAGTCTGTTGGCGGTTTTTTCTCCGATACCGGGAAGCCTCTCCAGGAACAGGGAAATTTTTTTTAGATTATTGGGTAAGGTTGACATTGTGGATCAATAATAACGGACAAGCCTTTTATACCTGAATGGTTTCAACAACTATAAGCGGCCTTCTTCCCTTCGATTTGTAGAAGAAATCTTCGAGCGCATTTATAATTGATCTTTTAATTTTTGTGCCTTCCGAAAGCTTTCCGCCTCTTGGTTTCATTACCCCTTCAATCATCCGGGTCGCGTCCTCATAAAGCTTGTCTTCTTCGCGGTCAAAGACAAAGCCGCGGGAGGAAATCTTAGGGCGGGTAACAAGCATTCCCCCAGCATCCAATATCAATGCGACAAAGACTATTCCGTCCTGGGAAATTG
>CAZVQH010000085.1:0-3872 GCA_964629205.1 uncultured Gammaproteobacteria bacterium | reverse complement strand
GAAAAATATTAGGCAGAATGACCCCTGGAATTGCAAAATTCCTGCAGGGAAAACACAAAAAGGATTATGTTCCTTACCTTGACTGCGGAGACTATGTCGTCGTCGTCAATGCCGCCTCGGTTGCCGTATCGGGACGAAAAAGCAAATCTAAAACATATACCCGATACTCCGGATATCCCGGGGGTTTGAAAACGGAAACTTTTTCAGGCTTGTTGGAAAAGAACCCGGCCAAGATAATTGAAATGGCTGTTTCGGGAATGCTTCCCAAGAACAAATTCAGAAGCGACAGATTAAGAAGATTGTATGTTTCACGAGACGAAAGTCATAAATTTAGCGATAAGTTTTCCAAGTAAAAATTAACAATCAATATGGCAAAAAAAACCAAGAACCTACAATATTTTGAAGCTGTCGGACGTCGCAAGTTTTCGGTTGCCCGCGTCCGTCTTTATCTGACCGGAAAAGACAAGACTGCAGCCGTAGGTAGTCTTAAAATAAAAGAGGGTGAGGTTTATGTAAACGGAAAACCAATGGAAAAAGTAATCACAACTTCGTATGAGAGAGACTTCATGCTGACGCCACTCAAGCTTACCGGGAATGAAGGCAGGTTTGCTGTTTCTATCCATGTTGTCGGAGGTGGACGGACAGGTCAACTTGACGCCGTTATTCATGGAATATCAAGAGCTTTGGATTTGGTGGATAGTGCCCAATATCGACCTATTTTGAAAAAAGAGGGGCTTTTGACACGGGACCCAAGGACAAGAGAAAGAAGAAAAGTGGGAACCGGAGGAAAGGCGAGACGAGTAAAGCAATCACCGAAGAGGTAATATTTGCACTATTATTCTATGCATCTTTCAATAATCATTGTCTCCTTCAATACGAAAGATATAACTCTCCGCTGTATCAATAGTTTAAGAAAAAACTTCGCCAAATATCCGCTTAAATATGAAATTATTGTCGTCGATAACGGATCCGTAGACGGATCGGTCGAGGAGTTGCAAATCATGAAGTCTAAGTGGGACAATTTCCGGCTGATTTTGTCAAAAACTAACCTCGGATACGGAAAGGCCAACAATAAAGGAACGGATGTTGCCCGGGGCAAGTACATACTCTACCTTAATTCCGACGCAATCGTTAGCGATATTAATTTTTCCGATCTGATCGGATTTTTCGACAGGCAAAAAGATTTAGGGGCCTTGACTGTTAAAGTAAAACTTTCAAATGGGGAAATTGACCCCGCATCTCATCGTGGATTTCCGACTCCATGGGCCTCGCTAACTTACTTTTTGAAGTTGGAGAATTTTTTCTTCAACACGCCCTATTTAAATAAAATTTTTGGAAAATACCATCTTGCACATCTTAAAACGAACACGATCCACGAAATAGACGTCCCAACAGGGGCTTTTCTTATGGTGCGTTCTTCAATAATAAAAACCATAAAAGGATTCGATAAAGATTATTTTGCATACGGAGAAGACGTCGAACTGGCTTTCAGGATAAGGGAATTAGGGTACAAAATACTATATTATCCATTATGGGAAGTTCTTCATCTTAAGTCCGTTTCGGGACTGAAAAAAAAAGACCCCAAGATACGGGCGTTCACGCAGTTTCATTTTTACAACGCGATGAAAATTTTTTATAAAAAACACTATGAAGGAAAATATCCCTGGTTATTCAATAGGTTAATATATTTAGCCATTGACCTGAAGAAGAGGTTATCTTCGTGAATTCCCGTCCTTAAAAAGACAGGGCGGGTGTGCAATGGCATTATCAGGCACTATGAAAAAAATCGGGATTGATGCCAGGCTATATTCACAAACAGGCGTTGGTACCTATCTCAAAAACCTGATCCACTATTTGGATAAAAATCACGAGAGCGGGGATAAGTTCTACATTTACCTAATGGATGAGGATTACAACAGGATAAGTTTCGTAAGCGGCAATTTAATCAAGCGAAGGGCCAATTTCCGCTGGCACACCCTGGGCGAACAGATAGGTTTCCTGCATACTATTATTTCCGATAGCCTTGACCTAATGCACTTTACTTACTTCAGCTATCCGGTTTTCTATCCCGGGAAATTCATTGCCACCGTTCACGATGTGACTCCGATCCTGTTCAAAACCGGGCGGGCCTCAACGCGCAATCCGCTCATCTACCGCCTCAAGCATTTTCTTTTCAAGTTGATTTTGAAAACGCAAATAATGAGAGCGAAAAAAATAATCACCCCAACCCGAGTTGTCAGAAAACAGCTGATAGACATTTACGGCCGGTCCGTCGATGCCAAGTCGGAAGCAGTGCTTGAAGGGGTGAGCTATCAGATAAGATCTGTTAATGAAAACAATGAACTAAAAAATAAGTATGCGGATTTTTTCATATATGTCGGCAATTTCTATCCGCATAAGAACGTGGAAAATCTCATAATAGCTTTCAGGGGAACGAAAATAAGCTCTAAACTTTTACTCATTGGTCCCGACGATTATTTTACCCAACGGCTAAAAATGAGTCTTGGTGAGGGTGACAGAATTATTCTGGTGAAAAACCCACCTGTCTCAGATCTGGTTTTTTTCTATAAAAACGCGCGTGCCCTGATTCACCCGTCATTGTCCGAGGGATTCGGACTACCACTTCTTGAAGCAGCCTATTTCAACTGTCCGGTAATCGCTTCCGATATTCCGGTATTCAGAGAATTATTGGGTGGGCAATATACCGCCTTTAACCCCGAAGAGCCGGCCGATATAAAATCAAAGATAGAACACTTTTATTCAAAATCCCCAAGGGTTGATTATGCACCGATAATGAAACGGTTTTCGTTCAAGAAAATGACGGATGCGACCCTAAAAATTTACAGCGAGTCTTTGTCATGAAAAAAAAGAAGAGGGTCGCGATAGCTTATGACTGGTTGGACAAATGGGGAGGCGTTGAACGGGTTTTGCTGGTACTTCATGAAATTTTTCCTGAGGCGGTTTTTTATACCTCGGTTTATAATCACCGTAAAGCTTCTTGGGCAAAAGACCTCAAAGTTACAACTTCATTCATGCAAAAATTACCCAAATTCATCAGAAATAACAGGATATTATCCGTACCTTTATACCCCTTGGCTTTTGAATCATTCGATTTCAGGGGATACGATCTGGTGATTTCTGTAACTTCCAGTTTTGCAAAATCCGTAATTACCCAACCTTCAACCCGCCATATCTGCTACCTTTTGACGCCTACCCGGTTTCTATGGAGCCACAGGGACAGTTATATTAAAGAAGCGGATGGCTGGAGCGGCCTTCTTTTTGATTGGCTAGCTCAATGGGATAAATCGGCAGCCAATAAGCCGGATAACATCATATCGATATCAAGCTCAATCCGTGACCGATGCCTTAAGTATTACGACCGGGACAGCGCTGTCATTTATCCGCCCTTCGATATTGAAAAATGGGAAAAAGTGAGAAGTAAGATTGAATCCCTAAGAGGAAACATTAAACCCGGATACTTTTTAATCGTGTCCAGATTGGAGTCCTATAAAAAAGTTGATTTGGCTATCCGCGCTTTTAAGTCTTTGAAGGACCGACTAGTCATCGTCGGGGAAGGAAGTCAGGCGGATTCCCTTAAGTCGGCGGCTGGAAACAATATAACATTTACTGGGAAAGTAAGTGATTATGAATTAGGATTGCTATATAAAAACGCCCATGCACTGATTATGCCTCAGGAGGAAGACTTCGGTTATGTTTCCCTTGAAGCCCAGTTTTTTTCAACTCCTGTCATAGCCTTTAAAAAAGGCGGTGCGCGGGAAACGGTTATGGACGGAAAAACCGGTATTTTCTTTGAAACTCAACGATCGGGAGTGTTGAGACAAGCGATTGAAAGATTCAAAAGGATTCGGTAC
>CAZVQH010000084.1:0-3874 GCA_964629205.1 uncultured Gammaproteobacteria bacterium | reverse complement strand
CGACCATGTTGCGGGCAATCGATCCGTACCAGGCTTCATCCCAACTCGAGAGGGTAGCCCAATCGAAACGGAAGAAAAACAGGAATGCAAACAGCGGAACCAAAATCAGTAACGGCCAATGCTCTTTTAGTAATTTCATTTTTTTAAGGTTTTTTTATCCTCTACCCAAATTTGCCACAGATATGCTTTTATGTCCCCTTCGTTGTACTCTATCTTTTCGTTAGATCTTATCCTGTCCTCGACTTCTTTCTTTTGTTTATTTATTCCCGAGTCGGCGCTTTTTATCCAAAGCGTTTTTGTTTGGGAATATACGAATAATCCAAAAAGGGCAACCGAAAGCAATATGACCGGTTTGAACTTCAGGGAAATTGCCTTTGAAAAGAAATAATAGATTATATAGATGACGGGTACCGAACTCATAAGCATGTAGTATTCGCTGGTTGACCCGCCATAGAAGGAATAGCCCACCGAGGGAACCACAAACCAGAGCAATATCAGATACCCCAAAACCCTCTGCTTCCTCGCTCTGTCAAAGAGCAGAAAAAGGAAATATATCGCCGGAACAACAAGTACCAGGTAGCGATTGATTTTCGGCAGGGACAACATCGTCTCAAATTGTATGAAACCGTCATACAGCCTATGCAAAAAGAATCTGACATGGAACCCGTCTATGAAATAATCTTTGAGAAAGCTGCCGAAGAGATTGATATTATTATTTTTTGATTGGAGTTCATAAAATACCTCGGGTAACAGCCATACAAGGAACAACGGCAGGCTCGCGAGCGTATATAGAGCCACTTTCACCTTGTTCTTTACCAATAAAAATGATAGCCCGATTATAAGCGGAAGAAAAACTACCGAGAAATGAAGGTGGAAAAAAATTCCGGTCAGGAAACTCAGAAGAAAAATAAACCGGTATTTATTTTCGTAAACAATTTTATACAGGCAGTAAAAAATAAGTATGGAAACCCCGGGGACGGGCGAAACATTCCAGGCGACCCTGTTCAATTCAACAAGATATTTGTTGGTTGCGTAGAAAAAAGTGATAAACAAGGCCGCGCCTTCGTCGTAAATTTTTTTGGTTACCCAAAAAATTGCTCCAAAGTTAAACAAATTAACGACTATGTTCAGGTAATTGGCACCGGTCGGATCCATGCCGGTTATAAGGTAAAAAGGCACAAGAAGGTAATACCAAAGGGGTCCCAGGTGAAAATGACCGACTCCGGTTCTTGGCCCGTTTAGTACCGCCTTACCCATGATTATATCGCGCGTCAACCAAGCATCACGACCCTGATCCCAACCAAAACTTTGAACGTCGTTTATCCTGAAAAACCTCAAATACATACCTATCGCAACGATCACCATAAACAAGGGCAGCCAATACTTTTTAAGAAGTTTCATTAGGTATTATTATATAATAGCTTGAAGAATTGCTGGCCCGAAATATGAAAAATAATATTACCGTCGTCATCAATACCAGGAATGAGGAAAAAAACATTGAATCCGCAATAAAATCCGCCCTTACTCTGACAAAACGGATCATTGTCGTTGATATGGAAAGCTCCGACAACACCAAGAAAATCGCCGAAAAAGCCGGTGCGGCCATCTATAATTTTCCCCAGTCGGAATATGTTGAGCCGGCACGTGAATTCGCGATAAGGAAATCAGAGACGGAATGGGTTTTTATTCTCGACGCGGACGAGCGAATAACAGTCGAACTGGCGCATGAAATAAAAAACATCACCTCGCCGTTTACCCACTACAAAATACCCCGAAAAAATATTTTCGGCCAAACATCATGGCTTAAACACGGGGGTTGGTGGCCCGACCACCAAGTCAGATTCGTAAACAAGACCTATCTGAGCGAATGGCCTAAGCGGATACATTCGACACCCAGGATATCGGGAAACCTCGGATATCTCAAAAACCCCATTCTTCATTACTTCCACGGGGATCTCGAGGCCATGGTCAGGAAAACCACCGTATTTGAAAATATCGAGTCAGACCTTCTCCATAAGGCAAAGAGATATTCATCAACGCCGGTATTTTTCAGGAAGTATTTTGCCGAATTATTTAGGCGGATGCTGATGAAAGCCGGATTCATGGACGGCGGGGCAGGCATTATTGAAGCAATTTATCAGGCATATTCGAAAACCATTACATATCTGTATCTCTATGAAAAAAGTCGCACTGTTTGACCCTTACCTGGATACTCTTGGCGGCGGGGAAAGACATATCCTCTCGATAATTGAGGTTCTTGCGGATGCGGGGCATGAAATTAATATTTTTTGGGATAAGAACCTGAGCGCAGAAATAGAAAATCGATTCACACTTAAACACGCGGGCGCCTATAAATATCTTCCAAATATTTTCAAGCAGGGCAATGCCATTAGAACATTCGGGGCACTGTCGGAATTTGATTATTTTTTTTACGTAACCGATGGCAGTTACTTCGCCTCCGGCGCCAAAAACAATTTTGTATTCGCAATGGTTCCCGACCCCGACCTTTACAGGATGGGGATTGTAAACCGGCTTAAATTATGGAACTACAAGTTTATCAGTAATTCTCCGTTTACGACTAGGTGGCTTTTGAAATGGGGAATCAACCCTGTAACAATCCCCCCTTATTTGGAATCAAACAAAGAAAAAGCCGAAACCGAAGCAAAACAAAAAATGATTCTTTCGGTTGCCAGATTTTTTCCACATCTTCATTCCAAAAACCAGGCGGAGATCATAAGAACCTTCAAGGTTCTCAAACAATCCGTTCCTGAATTTGAAGACTACCGGCTTGTACTTGCTGGAGGTTTGAAGGAGGAGGACCGGGAGTATTTTACCCTTCTTGAAAATGAGGCGAAAGATGACCCGTCAATCGCACTCGAACCAAACGTCTCCAAAGACAGGCTGAACGAATTATACGGAAAAGCTGCTTTTTTTTGGCATTTTACCGGTGTCGGTGTCGATGAAAAAATCAATCCCGAAATGGTCGAGCATTTTGGGATTGCCCCGATTGAAGCCATGGCAAACGGAGCGGTCGTATTCTGCCATAACTCCGGTGGGCCTAAGGAATTCATAACCGATGGTGAAAACGGCTTCCTCTTTGTGGACGGCCCGGACATAATAAAAAAAATGGCTATAGTTGAGAAAAATTCCGGCCTGAAGTCCTCGATTAAGGAAAAGGCTATTGATACTGTCAGAAAACGATATAATTATGAGGTATTTAAGAATAATGTAATAACTGCCATATGAAGGAACACCCTATTTCAATAATCATCCCCGTCTATAAAAACTACGAGATGTTTTATCGTTTCCTTGAAACGAATAAAAAATATATGGAAGGTTGCGAAGTGATAATAATGAATGATTATCCAGAAGAAAAAATAACCCGACAGGTGTCCAAGATTATGGAGACAGCTCGAGTTTTTGACAACAAAAAAAATCTTGGATTTGCGGGAAATGTCAATCTGGGAATAAGGAAATCAAGCCGCCGCTATGTAATACTCATGAATTCCGACGTCGTACTTAAGGATGATAAATTCCTGGATTCACTTAACCATTTCCGAACCGATCGGAACCTTTTCGCCGTTTCCTTCGCTCAGGTGGAAGCCGACAAAACGTTAGTAGGAGCTAACTCGGGATATTTTGCCAAAGGTTTCATCAACCACAGGAAGCGGGCCGTTTCAAACCTTTCCGAAAATTTCTGGGCCGAAGGCGGAACGGCAATTTTCCGCAAAAGCATTCTCGACCGGATCGGTTTACTTGACAATCTCTATAATCCGTTTTACTGGGAGGACATCGATCTTTCTTACCGTGCCTGGAAAGCCGGATATAATCCATCTCCGATAATTACCGGAATCTACGGAATTGGCGGAGTGCC
>CAZVQH010000083.1:0-4016 GCA_964629205.1 uncultured Gammaproteobacteria bacterium | reverse complement strand
GGGATTCTGCCATTTAATAAACTTTTCTTCCATGAAACATGGTACGTCAGACTTATAAAAAAAGCCTGTGAAGAAGAGGGGATAGACCTTAATGCCCCGATAAGCAAACTAAACGAAGTTCAGATAAAAAAATTATTGCGCGGTACGGATAAAATCTACAATGTTCCCGGCGTCAATAGATATGGAAAACCGACAACCATTCATGAAAAATTCGACGGCATAATTGCCGAATTGGAAAGACGCTACTACAACGCAACCGGAGACTGGGCAATCGGAGAGATACAAAAATATATGCGGGAAGAAATTTGTCCCAAATGTAAAGGGGCGAAACTGAAGAAGGAGGTCTTGGCCGTGACAATTGATAAGATCAATATCTCGGATTTTTCAGACAAATCAATAGATTTTATGGTTGATTATCTCGACAAAAGACTTCCCAAGGTTATGAATGATTATGAGGAACAGATTGCCCGTCCCATCGTTAAGGAAATAAAGACAAGGCTCAGGTTTTTGTTTGACGTCGGCCTGTCTTATTTGACGATTTCCCGCACGGCCAAAACCCTATCAGGGGGAGAGCTTCAAAGAATCAGACTCGCTTCCCAGATCGGAACCGGCTTGACAGGAGTTCTTTATGTATTGGACGAGCCTTCGATAGGTTTGCACCCCAAGGACGTATCAGCGCTTATAGGAAGCCTTCAGAATCTAAAAAATCTTGGTAATACTTTGGTAGTTGTTGAACATGACCGTGAGACCATAGAATCGGCGGATCACCTGATTGAGTTGGGGCCATTGGCAGGAAAACAGGGAGGAAAAATAACCTTTAATGGGACCCTTAAGGAAATGCTCAATGACAAAAAATCCCTTACGGGAGAATTCCTAAACGGAAACAAGGTCATAAAGATAGAGAAAAAACCGCTGGATAAAACCCAGGGAACTATTAAACTAAGCGGAGCAAGGCAATTTAATCTGAAAAATGTCAATTTGGAATTACCCCTAGGCAATCTTATTGCCGTGACAGGGGTTTCGGGGTCAGGTAAGTCGACCTTGATTGTTGAAACCCTTTACCCGGCGTTAAGATACCATCTCGACGGTTATTTTTCGGGGATGATGGGCGATTTCATGAGGCTTGAAGGGTTCCAATATTTAGACCGTATCTACCTGGTCGATCAGTCGCCAATTGGGCGTACGCCCCGCAGCAACCCCGCCACTTATGTAGGTTTTTTCGACGATATAAGGGAAATTTTTGCAGAGATGCCGGAAGCGCGGGAACGCGGCTTTCAAAAGGGAAGGGTTTCCTTCAATGTCAAAGGTGGAAGGTGTGAAAAATGCCAAGGCGCGGGAATGATAAGAATAGAGATGCAATTTTTAAGCGATGTTTATGTGACTTGCGATGTCTGTGAACGACACAGATATAATAAGGAGACTCTTGAAGTCAAATATAAGGGAAAGAATATTTCAGAAATCTTGAAGATGACGGTGACTGAAGCGACCGGTTTTTTCCAGAATCATTTTTCAATATTTACTAAATTGCAATTTCTGGATCGGACGGGATTGGGGTATCTCGAATTAGGTCAGCCGGCTCCGACACTTTCCGGAGGAGAGGCCCAGAGGTTAAAATTGGCGACGGAACTGTCAAGACGCGATTCGGGTCGGACCATATACATACTGGACGAACCCACAACCGGCCTACATTTTTATGACATCCAGAAACTGCTTTCAACTCTTGGCGAATTGGTCGCCCGGGGCAATACCGTGATTGTCATTGAGCATAATCTAGATGTCATAAAAAACTGCCAATACATAGTGGATCTCGGTCCCAACGGCGGCGACGGAGGAGGGAAAATAGTCTACCAAGGGGAATTGGAGGGAATAATGAAGATGAAAGACTCGTACACGGGGCAATATTTAAGTAAAATGAAATAAAGATATCCGTATGATAAAGTTTTTGAAAATATTTTTTCTCTGGCTAATATTTTTCGGTTTCCTGCCTATTTTTTCCCGGATAGCCGCGGCTGATTTTGAAACCAGTTATAAGGTTGTCTACAGGCTTGCCGAATCAGGTACCACCCTCAGCTCACAGGCAAGTTTCCATATTTCGATCGTCAATAAAAAAAGTGACGTTTATGTCAATAAATTCGCTATAAGCTTTCCAAAATCATTTACGATAAGCAATTTAAAGATAACCGACGACTTTGGGGAAGTTACTCCTGTAATTGAGTCCGATGATACGAAAAATAAGATCGAGATGGAATTCAACAATCCCAATATCGGAAGACAGAGTGTTAATAACTTCAATCTGACTTTTGAGCAGGAAAATCTGTTTAAAGTCAATGGAAACGTTTGGGAAGTAATTCTGCCGGTTATTGAAAACAGGGGAGATAGCCCATACGACGTAACGGTTATTCTGCCTGAAGGGTCCGATAAGAAGATTTCAATTGCCAAACCGGTACCCACGTCAATAAGCGGCCGGGAAATAAAGTGGAGTAACCCATCGACACGGACAATCTATGCGGTATTCGGAGATAGCCAGCTTTACAAACTTAACCTGGCATATCATCTAAAAAATGACAATCTCGTTCCGGTCTATATGGAAATGGCTTTTCCACCAGACACTCTATACCAGAAGATTTACCTGAATTCATTATCGGAAAAACCTTCAAGGGTATATCAAGATGCCGACGGTAATTATATGGCGGTTTACCATCTTAAGCCCAGGCAGACCAAAACAGTAAATGCAGATTTCACAGTTGAAGTATTCTCCAATCCTCGGGAAGAGACGATTCCGGCCATCAGGCAATTATTTGAAATCCAAAAAAAGTATCTGCTTAACAGTCAAAAATATTGGGAACTTAAAAGTCTTGATAAAATAGAAAATCTCAAGACCAGTGCGGATATATATTCATACGTGACAAAAACGCTGAGCTATTCATACGAAAGGGTTACTAAAGATAATGTCAGGCTTGGGGCAGAAAAAATTATTCAAACCCCTCACATAGCGGTTTGTATGGAATTTACAGACCTTTATGTTGCCGCTGCCCGGGAAAAGGGGATATATTCTCGCGAAGTTGAAGGGTATGGGGCATCCTAAGATTCCCGACTGCGACCTTTATCCTTATCCTCGGACGTACTTCATGCCTGGCCGGAATATTACGACGAGAATTCCGGACTCTGGAAGCCGGTCGATCCGACGTGGGAAAATACTTCGGGGATAGACTATTACAACTCATTCGACTTGAACCATATTGTATTTGCAATTCATGGCAAACGATCTGACTATCCGCTGCCTGCGGGAATGTATAAAGTCGAGAACTCCAAAGATATAGAAGTGACCGCAGTTACTTCCCGACCTGAAGAAATAAACGAAATTTCAGTCACTGACATTTCGATTAAGACAAGTATTGCCGATGGCGAGGAATACAAGGGCAAATTATCGGTACAGAATTCCGGAAATACCTATATTTGGGATATTCCGGTTGAAATAAAAACATCGGGTTTGGATATAAGCGATTCTAAAGTGATGTTGACTTCGCTTGCTCCCGGGGAAAAGCGGGAAATAAATTTCACCTATTCCGTTCCGGAGAAAGGTGAGGCGAAAGAGCCGGCAATAAAAGTCGTTGTCTCCGGCCGGGAATTATATGCAGTCAAGATTTCAATCGTTTCACCGTTGGTCGGCCTTGCGCTTAAGGGCGGAGTGATTATGCTGGTCATATTGGGAGCCGTTTTAATTTTTAAGAAACGCAGATCATGATAAGCCGCGAGCAAGCAAAGCCTCTCCCGTCCACTTTTGGAGTCTATCTTTTCAAGAATGGGGATGAGGTTCTTTATGTGGGCAAATCGGTAAACATCAAGGCAAGAATAAATTCGCATATTGAAAACGCGAAGCTCGACAGGAAGGAACATCTCATTGTGTCCAACTCCGACAAAATTGAATTTATTCTTACCGATAATGAATTCAAAGCTTTAATTCTTGAGTCGGAGTTGATAAAAAAATTCACACCAAAATACAATGTCAGATGGCG
>CAZVQH010000082.1:0-4054 GCA_964629205.1 uncultured Gammaproteobacteria bacterium | reverse complement strand
GAGGTTAATTAATATTTAAATATATTTTATGGCTTTATATACAAAATCCATCCAGGCTAAGCCGTCAAAAGGAGACGGAATACGAGTATGTATTATGAGACGACCAGACTCATGGGCGGTTTATGATATCTGGATGCCCACTCTTGCACCGTCGGGCAAGTTGTTGGACGACGCCCACGCAAAAGTGGTTGACTGGAACGGTTACGAAAAACGTTTCAAAAAAGAGGTCCTTATCGGCGGGAGAGAGTATTTGAAAATACTGATTGAAATGGCAAGAAAGCGAAAGATAACCATCCTGTGCTGGGAGAAAACTCCTGAACACTGCCATAGAAGACTCGTCGCTGAAGAGTGTAAAAGAATTGATCCCGATCTCAGGATAGTTTTGAAATAACCGTTTTTATTCCAAGGTCAGATATTATATCTCCGGCTTTGGCCCCGTAAGGTTTGCCTGTCAAAGTTTGATAAAATGCGGTAAAAGCTTCCCTTGGCTTAATACCAACTTCCTTAATCGCGGCAAAAACGGCGTTTTGGATATCTTCCTTATTCTCCGAATTCAAGGAGCCTAAATTTTTACCGAGCGTGTTCAGAAATTTCAGCTGAATGTCATTGGCTTTAAAAGGCGAATTCGCTTGAGGGGTTTGATTCTCCTGGCTGTATTTTTCCAAATATATTTTAGCGAACGTGATCCGCTCTTCAAGTATCGCTTTTTCCTGAGGGCTCAAGGGTGCTTTTTTCTGCTTTTCAAAGAAAACCTCTATTTGTTCATTTTTATTTCTTAACATATTGGCAACCGTCCTGAAGCGGGGTACGAAAAGTCGTTTTTTCGGAAGCGGATTAACTTCGGAAAGCTCTG
This sequence comes from uncultured Gammaproteobacteria bacterium, assembly GCA_964629205.1. GTDB lineage: Bacteria > Patescibacteriota > Microgenomatia > UBA1406 > GWC2-37-13 > GWC2-37-13. The sequence goes on along the minus strand of CAZVQH010000082.1, from coordinate 3,201 downwards.
CAATCCTGGCAAAGTCCAAAGCAACCTCTCCTGCTTTGCCATTAGGAAGCGCATTTTCGAGTTTTAAGAAATAGGAATTAAGGCATCGGTCATAATCGTCGAAGAGATTGGGAATGGTATCTCCATATGGATTGAAGTCGAGATGTGTTCGTATCGGGGTCCTGACCTGCATAAATCTGAACACTTCGGGTGGAAGAATAGATGAGACTTCCTTGGCCGAGGAGCCGATTCCCTTAGAAGACGACATTTTGCGGCCACCTATCGTAAACCACTCATACCCACCCATGGCATCCGGAGCCCGGGTCGCAAGTAATTCCCGGCAAAAATGAACCGCCATATCATACGATCCACCTGAGGACATGTGATCTTTGCCCGAGGATTCAACCGTAACCCCTATCACCTTCCAATGAGCCGGCCAATCAAGCTTCCATGGCAATTTTCCGTTTTCTCCCCGCGGTTCTACTTTGCCCTCATGTCCGCACCCGGCGGCCCACTCGACCATATGGTATTCGCACCGGTAATAAACATACTTGCCATCCCACTTGTATACATTAGTCGTTCCTATTTTTCCACATTTTTCGCATATGGGATTATAGGGGAACCAGTTGGGGGATCTCTCGGCCTTCGCAACTGTTTTGTATATTTCCCTCACTTTTTCGGCATTGTCCAAAAAGAGTTTGACGATGGGATCCATTTTCCCAGAGGCATATAGTTCGTGCGACCAGATAATTTGCGGCTTGCAGTTTAAGGAATTGAAAACGTCTATAAACTCCTGGGCATAGTACTTGGCAAAAGATACGGCTTTTTTGTCAGGCGAGGGAATTTTATACAAAGGCCAACCCATGTACTTGTCCCATTCTTTTGCATCAAGGTAGGAGGGCATGCCGTCCATTGGGTCCATGTCGTTGAAAACATATGAGAGTTTGGCGTTGACCCCTTGCTCTTTCAGCGCCTTGTAGATGAGGTCATGGACGATAACCCCACGAAGGGATCCGACATGAATGCGCCCCGATGGGGTTTTCATATCATCGGCCCATTCCTGAGGCAATCCTCTTTCTTTCAATCTTTTGGCTTCTCGGTCGACCCAGATCATATTTTATATGTCAATATTTTCTAAAAAATTATTCAATATATTATACAGCTTTTTGAGTGAACTTATAGAAACCCACTCATTTGCCGAGTGGGCATTCTTGCCGGTTGGCCCTATGCTCAAAACCGTCATTCCCATTGATCCAAAAATATTTTCATCCGCTACTGATGACCGGAAATATGTTATTGCCGGTTTACCCGTGTTTTTGCGGATTGATTTTGAAAGTATTTTCAGATATTTATTGCTCTTCCTGATTTCATAACTTTCCAAAAACGGAGTTGATCTTTTTACATAATCAAGCGAGGTCCTGAAGTAATTATTATATTTGAGTTCGATTGACTTAATACCTTCGCTTATCATGTTCATGACGTCCCTGCTGCGATAGGGAGGAATCACCGACGAGTCCAGTTCCAGAGTCATTTCCTGAGGTGTTGAAATTCCAAGACTCTGTGATCGTATATTTCTTATAAATACGAATTGTTTTCGGTCGCGGCGGCTCTTATATATATTTCCCAAACACGAAACCAAATCAGCCACAAAGAAATTCATATCATACTTCTTTTCATAAAGCGCATAATGTTTCGGGCTTGCGGTTATTTTGAGTTCGAATACTGCCCGGCCAGGACGGCCAATGACAACCCCCTGATTTCCATTGAAAAAAGCGGGTTCAGGGGAGATAATGCATTCGACGTCTTTCATAAAATCAGAATTCGAAAGTACGTGTCCGCCCATTGATATATTTTCCTCATCAACGCAGAAGACAATCTTGACCTTATAATTTTTCGGCTCGTGTTTCAAGAAAGTAAGAATGTTAACTGCCATGCCGCCTTTCATATCCCATGCGCCAAGTCCCGTAATACGGTCGCCCGATACCTTAGGTGTAATTGGATTTCGTGTCCAGCCGGAAGAGGCTGCTACCGTGTCGGCATGTGAATAGAGAAGGATACTTTTTTTTCCGGTTCCCTTTTCAACAAGCAAGTTATAGCGTCCCGGCTCAACTTTCTGTCGTTTTGTTTCATAACCTTTTTTCTCGAAAAAACTTTCCAGATATCCGATAATTATCCCTTCATTGGGATAGGCGGAGTCTATGGAAATAAGTTTTTTAAGCAGTCCTATGATTTGGGTCTCCATGTCTTTCAATAAGATCCTCTCTTACGAGGTAGGTAACTAATAAATCGTTTTTAATGTGTTTGGGCCTGTTGTCGTTTATTCCTCCTGATATTCTAACAGGTTGACGTAGGGGTTTTTCCGATACTCCGTATGCGTCTAGATTGCTCAACGCCGAATGCCGGCCCTGTCTGAAGGCGGCTTTAAGAACGCCTGGAGCCGACAAATTTGACTCCCCAAATACAAGATTGGCATCGCCATCGGCAAGCAGTCTGTTGATTATGAGGGCAACCGCCAAGTACAGGCCGTTTCCCCGGTACTCTTCACGAGTTGCCGCTTCGGTTATTTCATACATGACCAAGTTAATTTTTTTATCCCCGCGTATCAGGGGGACGACGGCTTTTTCGGCCATGCCTGTGCTTATGAGAATTCCCTGGTTGAATGCGGCAACCAGAAGGTTGTCTTGATTATTGAGAATTTTTGCAACATCATCGACGTTCCACCCGAAGGCCGAATAGAGATCCGCAAACTGGTTCTGTATCTCAGCATCCTGTCTCATGCCCGGATCCAAAACCGCAAAATCGATTCCCTCGTGCGAATGATACCTGGGAGGCTCCTCAAGCGAGAATATTTCCCTTGCCCTCATAATTTCTTTATTTACTTCATCCCGGGGTAAATTTCTTGACTCCGAATTTTTTCCGAGGTATACAAGAAGGACATCGTCAAGTTCGGCAATTCCGGAACCTTTAAGTGGAATAATTGCTTCAACCAGTGGGTCGAAGTGATCAGGCCCTTGCTGTAGTACTTCCCTGAAGGCGGAATCGGTCACAAAAATACGGGCGCTTACCCGACTCACGTCCTCGGATAATTCAAACCTGGAAAAACGGCTTGTGAGTCTGTCAAGCATTGCACCGCTTTCTATAACTCTTCTAAACATTCCTCTTTTGCGGTTATTTTCAATGTCAATTGTTGGCGGCCACGATAATGGACCCACGCTACTTGGA
>CAZVQH010000081.1:0-4087 GCA_964629205.1 uncultured Gammaproteobacteria bacterium | reverse complement strand
CTTTCATATGGGCAAGAATCAACAAAAGAACCAAAAAACTTGGATATATTAAAGGGGGATTCCAGGCCTTAATAGATCACCTCATAATCCGCCTGGGGGAACAGGACGTGAAAATCCTATCCGGACATGAAATAAAAAAAATCGTATCCGTGGGAAAAGGTTTTTCCGTTGATGGAAAATTTTATGACAGGATCGTTTCAACGTTACCGACTTCCATAATGGCTAAGCTCGGGAAAAATCTTTTCCCGAAAAAATATCTGGACCGTTTTTCGCGTTTGAAATACCTGCACGCCGTAACCGTCATTCTAGAAACAAAAAGACCATTTCTTGACCGCACCTACTGGCTCAATATATGTTCCGAAAAAATACCGCTTATGATTCTGGCCCAACACACCAATTTTGTAGACAAAAAAAATTATGGCGGCAATCATATCGCATATACGGGTTGGTATGTAAAGAGTGATGATCCGTTAATCAAAATGGATAAAACTCAAATGCTAAAACACATATTGCCCCACATCAAAAAAATTTCCGGAAAAAAACCGGAAGTGATCAATGCTTATTTATTTAAAGGCCCTTTTGCACAACCGCTGTTTGATTCCGATTTCGTAAGGAATATGCCGTCTTTCACGACACCCGTCAAAAATTTTTACATCGCTAATCTCGATATGACTTATCCATATGACCGGGGAACCAACTACGCAGTGAAGCTCGGAAAAGAAGTCAGTCGAATGATACGGTAAACTCCAATTTCATTTCCCAAGTCGAATCTCCCTTCACAAGTATTTCTTTTTTTCCTATAGCCCCTGAAAGCGCTGTTATCGGCTCAAAACAAACAAAGTCCTTATCCTGGTTTTTCGTCGGCTGCGACCAAATAACAATGTACTTGATGGCCGGAGCGGGCGAGATATCAGAGACCCCGACAGAGTGTCCGGGGAAAATTATTTCGGCTTTTTTATCGAACGGGTAGTGATTGTCGGGCGGGTTATTATCCCAATCGAAGCCGTGGGCATCAAAGTCGGGGATTCCTGTTGTTATGATATTTTTTTTATCGGAATGATTGACCGCAAAATACGGATGAAGTGCCGGGGCAATTGCGATTTTGTTTTTTCCCCGATTGTGGACTTTCAGTCCATAAATCAATTTATTGTCAACGGCAACCGCATCTATCTCTACTTTAAAATTTTCAGGATATTCTTTCCCTATAAGTTCCTTGATATTGCGACTGTCCAATGTCATGATGGCCTTCTTTGAAGACTCCGAAATAATATTCCAGAGTACGTCTCGAGCGAATCCGTGCTTGCGGAGTTGCGTTCCAGATTCACCCCAACAGGGGAAGAGTGGAGGAATGCCCGTCCGCTTAAGAGACGATCCCTGATACAGAATCTCCCTGAGATTGCCCGTTGCCGGGTCCGGGACCGCCCAGTTTGTTATATATCCTCCCAACGGGTTTATTTTGATCATTTTTTTATGCTTTGTTATCAAGCAAAAGCTTCTTTGTTTCCTTTTTATAAAGTTCCACGTGGGGTTGATCAAAACCGTTCACACCTAACAATTTTGCCAGGAACATCATCTCGATCATCTTGAATTGCATAAATTCCCCGAGAGATCGAGGCGATAAGTCATCAAGCGTCACATGGATATAGGGAAGCTTTTGATTTTTGTATACGGTTGATGTGCCGTTAAAAATTGCATTCATGACATGTGTTAGCGATTTTCCGGATATTTGCGGAATCAGGGTCGGATAACTCATTTTTTCAGGTACCCCAATATCGCTTGTGGACGGAGCGGTAATGAATGTCGTCACTTTATCTCTCGGACCGCCTATATAAAGCTGGGCCACCGAGTGCAGGTCCACCGATCCGATCGACACCGTCGGAGTCATGCCGACAAACTCTTTTTTTCCGTCGATAATCTTTTCCTTTCCGATACTCTCACCCATAAGTTGCCTGTACCACTTTCCCAATGATTCCAATTCCGGATGAAATATGAAATTGTCGTTTATATTTTTGCCCTGCTGGTTGTGCAGGTAAAGAATAACCGAGGAAATCATAGCGGGATTACTAAGAAAATCCTCTGTCATACATAGATCGCGCATCGACTTTGCCCCAAGCAGTAGTTTGTCTATATCGATTCCGGCTGCCGCAAGCGGGAAAAGACCAACCGATGAAAAAACGGAATATCGTCCTCCGACTTTTTTCGGAAGATCCAAAACCGAATACCCCATATCTTTTGACTCCTTGAAAAATAATGAATCCTTGTCAGCTGTCACGACAATCCTGTCATTCGCTTCCGTCAATATTGGCAGAATCGTTTCAAAATTAGCCAGCGGTTCCGTCGTTGTTCCCGATTTGCTGATTATGTTGACGAGAACCTCCTCCTTTGAGGAAATGGTTTTCAGAAGTGAAGATACCTTTTCCATGAATTCCGGATCGACGGTATCCAGAAAAATTATTTTTGGGAACCGCCCCGGATTGATGATATCGAAGTATCCAAAAGCAGCATCGTAAACCGCCTTGGTTCCAAGATAAGAACCGCCTATTCCGACGTTAAGGATATATTTCAGTTTTTGGGAAGTCATTTTCCCGGCCAGAGCCTTAACCGAACCGACGGTTACCAAATCAAGGGGAAGATTGATTGAACTTTCATCATCTTCGTAGTTATTTTTTTTCGCGATGTCCTGAAGGTGCTTGAGGAAAGGCAGGAGAGACTCTGCGCATTTGATTACCTCACTTTCCGAAAGTTGACAGGAATCTTTATAAGTCAGTTTCATATGTTGTTATTAATTGATAATTATTCGATGTAGCCCTTCAAGACCACGGCTTTATCTCCTACCGGTTTTATCTGGTAGCTCGGAACATTTTCCGGAATAAAACATGAATGTCCTGAAGATACAATGACGTTTCCGTCGGGAGCGCTTACTTCAACCGCCCCGTCGCGTACAAAAAGATGGGCATATGATCCGCTTGTCTTATCCGTAAAAACGCCGGTGATTTCAAAAATATCAAGTGAGTAATCGGTGGTTTTTATAAGGGAATTGCCGGCCCTTTTCGGCGTCATCTTTTCGATGTCGTTGTGGTCAGGATCGGTGTCAAGATATTTGAAATAATCGTCAACATTGATTTCCCTTATCGATCCGTCGGATTTGAATTTCCCTTTGTCAAAAGACCTGATCGTACAGACCGGATCCATCACGTCTTTTTGGATTTCATAGAGGACGTTTCCGAGCGGATAGTTTTTGCTGTCTTCCTCCCAGGAATGATGGATCCCGCCGAGGGAGGGATCGACGACCGAGTGCTTTTTTACGACATGGGAATTAACATACTGCCAGGGATTTATTTTTCCAATCAGCGCTTTTGATTTTTGCCTGGCATCCTCAAGGCCGATTGTTCCACTCATTACCTCGGCGCTCAATTTTTTCATCTCAGATTCGATTTCTTTACATGCCCTTTTATAATCGTTTACGTCTATTCCGTTTTTGATTCCAAATGTCGCCAATCCGTCCTCAAAATAGTACCAGGTTTCGGGCTTTGGCAACCAACGGCCATCTTTGATTCCTTTTTTGACGTGCAGCTGAAAAGAATTGCCGTTTGATTGGTTGAGCTTTATCAATAAAATTTTTTCGTGAAGTCCGGTGACATCTTTTATATCTATGTAGTCAATGTCTTTTTCATAGCCGGTATGATTGAAAACTGTAGATTCGTCAGGAGAACCAAGTTCACCGATAAAGCGGGCATCGGCTGATGAGCTGATTTCAAGAAGTAACTTCGTACCGCTGAAAAGTTCGTAACTTTGACCGATTTTTTTATCCTTGAAGTCCTGGATATTCGACCAATTTTTCATTGTCAGAATGTAGTCGCCACCCCAAGTCGGTTGTTCGATGAGTTTGGGAATTATCAGGTACGGTCTTCTGGTTTTAAGCATACAGATTTCGTATTAGTATAATATACAAGTCGAATTTAGTATAATTCAACTGAATCATGAAAAACAAATTCTTCATTTATCTTAAAGCTCTTCGTGTTTCCCAATGGATCAAGAATTTGGTCGTCTTTACGGCGATTATTTTTTCCGGAAAACTGTTTGACGT
>CAZVQH010000080.1:0-4121 GCA_964629205.1 uncultured Gammaproteobacteria bacterium | reverse complement strand
GTGAGTCCACAGGGACTCGAACCCTGAACCAACAGCTTAAAAGGCTGCTGCTCTACCAGTTGAGCTATGGACCCTGGTCTGAATATTATAGCTTATTTTTTCCGGAAGTTGATGCGTTTTGATCAGTTGTTCGGGACCGCCAGATCGTTTTCCGAATCATCCGCACCTTCATTTTTGTCGTGATCGCTATTGCCCCGGGGGCTTAGGTCGGCATTCGGAGGTCCGATTATCGACTGGGGTCCGGGACCGTGCGGCAGAGTCGGTGTTGCGGTTGGGGAAGGAACAGGCGTATCTGTCGGTATAGGAGTGTTGGTCGGCGCGGGGGCTTGGACTTCAGGTTCAATCAATTCTTCCATCTGGGATATCGTTTCCTCAATTGTTTGCTGGGTATTGTCTATTTCGGTAACTATCTGGGCGGTTTGTGGGGGTGGAAGCGGAGTCGGTGTTGCGGTTGGATTTTTTGAAGCTGTATTATCATATCTGACAGGGTTGGTCGGGGGAGAAGAAGTTGGGTAGGTTGGATTATTTTCGCCTGATGAAGTATTTTGAACAATAGGTTGTTGCGGGGGCGTATAGGTTTTTATAAGTCCTTGCTGTTCATATTTAAGTCCCGTTGAGATTTCGTTGAGTTTGGCAACATACTTCTTGGCGGCCACCTGCCTTTCGGCTGGATCCTCGATAAGGGTTATAGTATATGCGGTTGACTCGACTTCATTGTTCAGTCGGTCAAGACTATCGCTTGCGTATTTCGAATTCAAAACCTGGGTTGTTTCGCTAAAGCGCCTGGCGACGTAGTCTATCTGTATGTCAACCTGTTTATTCAGGAAACGGCTGGAAGCCAGAACGACCTTTTCATAGGCTAGTTTATATCCGAAAAGCGAGTCTCCGGGAATCGAGTTTTGGGCCACCACCGTTGCGGCGGAAAATACCACAGAAAAGAAGAAGATAAACCAAGTGGAAGAATCAATAATTTTCTTTAATACATTCATATATTCGCTCTCCTTAAAGGTTAGTTACTTTTTGCCTTTATTTCAATAACAATTTATTGCAGGGAATCTGTTATATAATTGTAAGATTATGTCATGGATAGTACTGGCTCTGCTGGCGAATTTTTTTTTCAGCCTGACGAATATTTTCGATAAGTTTTTCAACTCTAAAAAAATCAAGAGCGTTTATTCCTTTGCTTTTTTGCTCAATTTCGTCTACTTGTTTTTTGTCATCGCGATAACTTATTACTTTAGAGATACTTTTGTATTCGGGCCGTCGGCAGTATATTCGGGGATTGCAGGCGTGTTGTGGTTTTTTATGTGGATATTCTTCTGGAAGGCGATGCAGACAGGAGAGGCATCGAGGGTCTCGGCAATATTCTTTTCCCAGCCGTTATTCAGCGCTGTAATTGCGGTATTATTCCTCAACGAGACCTTAAACAGTCAGAAATGGATCGGGATAGTTATGATTGTTATCGGTGCGTTTTTATCATCATGGGAAGTCAAATCAAGGAAAAAAGAATTCAATAAAGCTTATCTTTTTGCTCTTATAGCCGCATTGCTGTCGGCACTAGGCAATGCAGTTTCAAAATATGCCATGAATGGGCTTCCATCACTGACCGTCAACAGTATCGCTTTTTACGCTACAATTCCTCTTTATTTGGTTCTTCTTAAAAACAGAGAGGTATTCAGGGAGGTTGGCGCAAACATTCTCAATAAGAAAATCATGTCCCAATTTTTCATACGGGGTTTAATAGGATACGCCGGAATCATATCATTCATGCTTTCCCTCGGGGCTGGCAAATACTCCCTGGTCTCGGCAATATCGGGAACCCAACCCCTCTTCGTGCTTATTTTGTCGATAGTCTTTACGATATTGATGCCAAGGGTTATTCATGAAGAGATATCCAAGCGCTCCCTTATGGAGAAGTCACTCGCAATCGCCCTGATCGTTTTAGGGGCAATCATGATAAGTTTTTGATACAATCATTAGATGAAATCACAGTCCCACAAACTTGAAAACGGTCTTGAGGTGCTCCTTATAGATACAAAATCAACTTCGCTTACGACATTGCTTTTGGTTGGAGCCGGAAGCCGGTACGAAAATGAAAAGAATAACGGCATCGCTCATTTTTTCGAGCATATGGCTTTTAAGGGGAGTAAGAAATACCCCAATTCATTTGTAATCTCCTCGACGGTTGAAGGGCTTGGCGGCATGTTTAATGCCTTTACGTCAAAAGATCATACCGGTTACTGGATCAAATCGACGAGGAATCATTTTCCGACAGTTATTGACGTCATATCCGATATGGTTCTCAATTCAAAACTTGACACGGAGGAAATAGAGAGGGAAAAAGGAGTCATAAAAGAGGAGATAAATATGTACGAGGACAGTCCCCAACGAAAGGTGGGTGAGATTTTTGAGGGTCTGCTTTATAGGGGAAATCCTTTGGGATTCGACATCGCCGGAATCAAGGAGACTGTTGACACGTTCGATCGTAAAACTTTCACGGAATACATAAAGAACCTCTATCATCCCGGAAATTCCGTGTTGGTTATTGCAGGTGGACTTGATGAAAAGACGGACTACATAAAGATCGTCAACGAAAAGTTTTCAAATTGGAAAAATGACGAACGGGCAAAATATAAACAAATGAATGAGAGCCAGGAAAAGCCCCAAATATTGATTAAATATAAAAAGACAGAGCAGGCGCATTTTTGTCTTGGATTCAGGGCATTTTCCTATAACGACAACCGCAAATATGCCTTGAACGTCCTGTCTGCGATACTTGGAGGCGGAATGTCGTCAAGACTTTTTATACAGGTGAGGGAGCGGAGGGGGCTGTGTTATTACATCTCGACGGGCAGTGAGCTATACTCCGACTGCGGCAATATCGTGACCCAGGCAGGAGTTACCAATAATATTGAAAAGGTTAAGGAGGCAATGAAAACGATTGTTGATGAGCACAAAAAAATCGCCAATGGAGACCTGAATCCAGATGAACTGAAGCGGGCCAAGGAGCTCATAAAGGGACGGTTACTTCTTTCGCTTGAAGATTCGACCAACGTTGCCTCTTATTTCGGAACAAAAAAACTTCTCCAGGGCAAGGTTGAATCACCCGAAGACATAATAAAAAAAATAGAGGCTGTGTCAAGCAAGGATGTAACTTCGCTTGCACGTGAGTTATTTGTAAAAAGAACTCTGAATATTGCCTTAATAGGGCCCTTCAACCAGTCCGACTTTGAATCGGAAGATTACTTCTCCTGAACGTTCTTATAAACCGATTCTGATATTTTGACCATGAGCTCTACTAAGTTGCTCCGATTTTTGCCCCGGGTCATAATGCAGAGTATATACGGTTTTTTCTTGTCATAAACAACTCCGCAGTCGTGTATTTGCTGGCTTCCCTCACCATTTATGTCGCGGAGTCCGAATTTAAGGGCGGTAACGATGTCTTTAGGTATTCCAGCCTGGATTCCCATGCGAAAATCCGACTGGGTCATATATCCCAAAGCCTTTTCAGACATGGCAGGATTGAGATAGGTGGCATTATATAGGACCCGGAAAAGACCGGCATAAGACTTGACGGTGATATAATCTTCAGGCGTCTTGTTATCGGGATAAATAATATCAAGGTCCTTGTGCAATGATTTGATTTCCGAACGGTCGATATTATTAAGAAGTACTTCAAAGGCAAGATTGTCTGACAAGGCAATCATTCTGTACAAAAGATTTTCGACCGTGTAGTTTTCCCCTGCAGTCAGGCTTACTCCCGTAGGTAAATTTTCCGCTAACAGATGATTTCCCGAATAATCGATTTTTTTAGAAAAGATCGAGGGATCTTTTTCGGCTTTCTTTAAATATGTCATCATCAGTGGGACTTTCAAGAGGCTTGCGGGTGAAAACTTATCGTTTTCATTTATGCCGAATGAGGGACCGTTATTGAGATCCCGGAAATAGACGGATACCTCATCTACACGTCCACCGTAACTATTTATAAGGTTATTGACTTCACTTTTCATGGTGTTGACCTGTGTGTTGGGGTTTGTGTCGTAAACTTCGCAGTCGAGGAGGGGATTGGTGAGGCTGTTCTTAGAAAAACGGGTTATCGAGACCTGGCGGTTTTCGTCAGA
>CAZVQH010000079.1:686-4127 GCA_964629205.1 uncultured Gammaproteobacteria bacterium | reverse complement strand
GGCATCCGGAGGTTTGGAAAAAATCCTTAAAGCAAACACGCGCAATAAAGTCCTGCTTCTGCTTTCGGGCGGATCGGCTTTTTCCCTCCTGACGGTAAACCGCGAATCTTTAGGTCCGCATCTGACAATCGGCGTGCTTGATGAGAGGTACAGCCGCAATCCGGGAATCAATAACTATGACCAGCTTTCGTCGACCGCATTTTTCGAGGATGCGGAGAAGGCGGGATGCATCTTTATGGATACGTCGGTACAGGATGATGATTCCCTTAAGGATTTTGCTGGGCGGTTTGAAAAAACATTGAGAGAATGGAAGATTAAAAACCCGACCGGGCTAATCGTGATCACTCAGGGAATGGGACCGGACGGACATACATCGGGAATAATGCCTTATCCTGAAAACGAGCAACTTTTTGAAACCATGTTCAACCGTGAAGACCGATGGATCGCGGGATACGATGCCGGTAATAGAAACCCTTACCCCCTGAGGGCGACGACGACAATTCCCTTCCTGAAAACGGTGGATTTTTCCGTCATGTATGTATCGGGAAGCGAAAAAGCCGGAGCCATAAACAAGGCGCTGAAAGGGTCACTCCCCTATCACGTTCTTCCCGCATCTATAATCCGGCAAATGAAAAACGTCATCTTGTATACTGATATTGAAATCACCTAATTATTATTTTTTAAATTATATGGAACTGAATTACATGAGGATACTTATGGCAACCGCCCTTCAGTTTGTGTGCGGTGCGGTTTGGTATAGTCTTCTTTTTAGCAAGTTGTGGGGAAAGATCCACGGATTCGACAAACTTTCTAAGGAAGTCCAGGAAAAGATGATGAAGGAAATGGGGCCATATTACGGCGCACAGCTTCTGGTCACAGTCGTGACGACCGTTGTCTTGGCAATTCTATTGGAGTATCTCCCCCGGAATTGGAATGCCTTCCAGATGGCATCCCTCATCTGGGCGGGTTTCGTCGTTCCCACCCAGGCAAGCGCGGTCATCTTCGGCGGAACCGAAACCAAGTGGATGCTTAAGAAAATTGCCGTTCAGGCAGGCGCTTCCCTGCTTTGTCTCCTGGTTGCGGCCGCGGTTCTTGTATAAGGACTGTTGCAAGTCACTATTTATTCAAGAAATTGAAATAACGAATGGTTTTGAATTATAATTGTCCGATTCCCATGAAAAGCAAATACATAATTATCGCCGGATTCGTCCTTGCCCTGGCTCTTTTTGTGATCTTGCGTATTTTCCAGGGTTCAAAAACTAACGACGCTAGACCCGCCCCCTCCCCGGTACCCGAAAAAGTCGTCTACAATTTCCTGATTTTAGGATACGGCGGAGGAGCCCACGACGGGACTTATCTTACCGACACGATGATGGTCGCGAATATCGATACCAAAGCTAAAAAAGTCGCCCTGATTTCAATCCCGCGCGATCTGTGGGTCAAATTACCGACCAAATCCGACGAGGATTTTTACAGGAAAATAAATGCCGTATATCAGATTGAGCAGTCCCCAAAAAATTATCCCGGCCTGGACCCGAAATTTATGGGAACGGGAGATGATGCTAAGTTGACGAAAACAGTCGTCTCCCTGGTTACCGGATTGGAAATCGACGGTTACTCGAGTATCAACTTCGCCGGTTTCACAAAAGCCATCGATATACTTGGGGGTATTGATGTCAATGTCGACAGGCCATTTACCGATAACGAATATCCGGTTGAAGGGAAAGAGAACGACCTGTGCGGACAGGATGAGCTTTTCAAAAAGGCGGAACCGTTCATTAGCCCGCCATTTGACGATGAAGACCGGGACAACAAATTCAGGGAAGATCCCAAGATAGAAGAGTTCGTGAGGAATGCCACGGACTCGCCCGAACTTGCCTTTCCTTGCCGATACGAGAAACTTGAATTTGCTGCCGGAGTTACAAAAATGGATGGGAAGACTGCCCTTAAATATGCCCGCTCCAGGCATTCGGAAACCGACGGGGGCGATTTCAACCGTGCCCATAGACAGCAGCAGATAATCGAGGCGGTCAAAAATAAAGTTTTGTCTCTGGGTTTTTTCTCAAAAATAATTCCCCTCATGGACCAGTTCAAGCAGGACGTGAAATCCGACATAGGGATCGATGTGATAAAAAAATTCATAGGAGAAGCAGACAACATAAAACAATATAAAATCAATTCGTTCGTATTGTCCGACGACAATGTATTGGAGCACGGCATTTCAGACGACAAACAGTACATACTGGTTCCCAAGGAGGGAATGGATAACTGGAAAGGACTGCAGTTGTTTATAAACAATTCGATCAAGGGGATATCTCCGACTCCCCCGTCGCCTACAATAAGCAAATAATGGAAACAGTCAATAATAAACTTCTCAATGTCCTTTCCAACAAAAAAGCCGTCATCTGGGATTTCGACGGCGTCCTGTGTTACGGCAACTGGTATTACGATGGCGATCTGGACGAATGGCGTGAAAAACTTTGGAAACTGCTTGAAAAATACGACCCCCGCATCAAGGAAAAATTCGAGTCGGGAATGCAGTACCCCTACGAACACACGGACGATATTGCCGTACGTTTCGGAAAACCGGCGCTTGATGAAATCAATGGTTTCTATCTTGAAAAGGAATTGAGGATTCTTCCCGGCTCCCCCTTAAACGACGGACTGGTCCAACTCATAAAAAAACTCGATGACAACATCGAGCATTACATCTGGTCCAATAACCAGCAGGGGTTTGTCGTCAAGGCTCTTGAGAAGTCCGGAATTCTCGCCCGGTTCAAAACGATTGTTACCCGCGACCGGGTAAACCGCGCCAAGCCGAATCTTGACGGATTCAGGATCATAAATGCCGCAACAACGGTCACGCTTGAAGATTTTCTGTTTGTGGGGGATTCGAGAAATACTGATGAGATAGTCGCCCGGGAATTGGGTATGGACTTTTTCTATTACTCCGCCTGAAATGAAACGGTTTTCCTATCTAAGCCTTATCACTTATGGATAATGATGTAACCCTTCGACCTTACCGTCACGATTTTGGCGGTGCTGTCGTTCAGTTTGAGTTTGATACGAAGTCTCGAAACCAGTCTGTCGATTGCCCAGTCGGAAATTCCGATCTCTTCACATTCCGGCCAGACGGTTTTTTCGATGAGCGATCTCTCACAAACATTTCCCTTATATTCCATCAGGAGATTGAAGAGTTTATCTTCCTTTGTTGTGAGTGCCAGATAACGGTTTGCATTTTTTGTCGAGGAAATGTGTCGAAGGTAATTCCCGAAATAAATGTTGAATATCCTGTATCCGGATTTGTCTTTTTTTAGGATTCCGGTTTCAAGTAAATACGGGTAATCTTCCGGGAATCCCGAAGGCATTTTTTTTGCTCGCGTGAATTCGATAAGCGCTTTCTGTTCGTGCCGGGTAAGGTTCCCGTAGATTTCTTCGGAC
>CAZVQH010000079.1:0-676 GCA_964629205.1 uncultured Gammaproteobacteria bacterium | reverse complement strand
CTGGAGATTGATTCGTTCATCCATGACGATCTTGTCGATTGCCACTTCCTTGTCGAATTTGAGCTGGTTCACGAACTCATCAAACAGGAGGAGTGAAATCTGGAGATATTGGATATGGCCTCCCGAATAGTCGATAAGTTTTTCCTTTATCTTTTTTTCGATCGACATAGAGTGATTTTTTTCGAAAGCAGAAAGAATTACCATGCAGTCGTCATGTTTGGCGGGCTTGAGGTACATCTTGGGCAGAAACCTTATCGATGAATTTCTCAAAAAACACTTCGGACACAGTTCCTGTATTTCCCGGTAGGAGGTCGATATGAACATGAATTTTTGCTTGGTTGCCTCCCTAAGTCCCTGAAGGTTGTTGAAAACGTCGTCAGTCAGGATCGCCTTGATCCGGTCGAAACGGATGAAGAAAACAGTAGGCAGAATATCGTCATCGACGATGAGCTTCAACAGGGACCGGATTGTCTCCATGGTGTTGAACATGTTTTCGTTCTGGTTGTAATTTTTCATCAATGCCTCAATCCTGGATACTGTGTCCCGCCCGACTCCCCGTCCTCCTGTCGCGTGGTCGTAAATCCGCTTGAGGGTCAATTTCCAGAACATGAGAAGACTTAGTTCGGTTATATCATTGAGGTCAACCGGTATGAAAAGATGACGGTTGGAGCTTAAG
>CAZVQH010000078.1:0-4167 GCA_964629205.1 uncultured Gammaproteobacteria bacterium | reverse complement strand
GGGGAATTCTTCAGGGGGGCAACGATGATAATCCGTCCGTCCTTAAGTCCGAGCTGCGCACCTATTCCTTCGAATTTTCCTTCAAGATCATTTTTGGACTGGTCGTTTTCTTCAGGGGTAAGGAAGAAGGTATATTGATCATCCATCGAGGCGACCATTCCTTTGATGGCTCCGTAAAACATTTTTTTCGAGTCGAGCTTGCTTTTGTCAATGAATTTTGTCCGGACCTGGTCATAAGCCTCCCAGAACAATCCGAAATCCAGCTTTCGAAGGTCGGCGGTTTTTGAGGTCTCGTTATAAACGTTTTTTGTTTTATATTCCCCTGCTTTGTAGCCTATTCCGAATATTACGATTACTGAAGCGACAACAAGGATAATATTGGAAATATTTTTAGTTCTCATATATTACTTATAGAGGATAATTCTACTATTTTTTTTATCAATTGCACAATAAGGCAGGTGGACTTTTTTTATCTTATCCTTATCCGCAATATTTTTAAGTTGGGCATAGTGGACATCTTCGTTTTTTTCCTCGATCTTGTTTAAGGTAACAAATCCAAGGGTCCCCAGGGCCTCGGCCTTGATTTGGGCAAAGTTGGAAATGCTCTCGGCGATGAGTACTTTCCCGGAGACATCGGTGCTGGTCAGGCTATCCGGTGATCCATTGAGGAAAAACGTCTCACCTCCAAAATTATCCGTCGCATTGCTGAGGTGAAATTCCTTCATTTCCTCCACCTCAAGCTTTATTTCGTTGTCTTCGATTTTTTTTACCTTTCCCTTGAAGAACGCATTATGGGTTTTGCTGTCTCCCTCTTCGGTCGTTATGACTAAGACGCCGTCATTATGGTTGATTTCCTGGATGACGCCATCATAGTCTGACTTAATGCGCACAGTTGTGAAGAATCCCTTTTTAAGGGCGAGGGTCTCCCCTTTTTTAATTTTCTCGCCGACCAGTTTTTTCAGGTAATGAAATATTTTTGAAGGATCGATGTCCAGTCGTTTGGCTACGGCAACTTCCGCCCTTGATTCGCTGCGCTTTTCAAGATACGGCGTTCCAATATCAACCTTTTGGTTTTCTTTAAGAAGGCACTTCGCATTGTCAGGAATACTTATGGTAATGACCATAAAAAAATTATAGCAGGTTTTTTACTTGACTCCCTGATAAGAAACGTATGGGATCAAGCCGAGGAATCTTGCATATTTTATTTCACGTGTTATTTTCCTCTGGTGCTTGGCGCAAAGGCTTGACCTGTCGCGACCGACAATTTTCTTTCTTGAAGAAAGGAACTTCTCCAGGTTATCAATATCCTTGAAGCTCGGATCCGAATTATATTGGCAAAAAAAACATTTCATTTTTTGTTTAAATAAAAAATTATATTAATTAGAACGGTATATCATCAGGATTGACATTCTCTTCGGTCTGAGGCGCTTCCGGCTCAACTGTCTTTTCGGCAGTCTTGTCTGGTGCGGTGTCCGCCTTTATAGGCGCGGATTCAGTACCAGCTTCCATTGCTTTCTTACCGTCTCCAAAAACAATGAAATCATCCAAGACAATTTCAGTGATTGATCTTTGCTGTCCGTCTTTGGCCGTGTACGATCTGTATGTCAATCTTCCTTCCAGAAAAACTTTACGTCCCTTGGTAAGAAGCTTTCCGCAGAGCTCGGCTAACTTCTGCCAGGCGACAATTCTGTGGTATTGGACTTCTTCCTTGGTGGCTCCATCGGCGGTTGTCCAACTTCGGTTAGTGGCGATTCCGAAGGTGCAGACCGCTGTTCCCGCCGGCGTATATTTCAGTTCGGGGTCCCTGGTCAGATTACCAATCAGGATCACTCGATTCATCGACCGGCTGGCCATATTTATTTCGCAATTAATAACAGATATCTCAAAAGCTTTTCGTTAAAATTGAGTTTTTTCCTCAATTCCGGCACTTTATTTTTATCGATATTAATGACGAAATTATAAAAATGAGCCTTGGCGTTATTCTTTATTGGATAACTGAGGGTTCTTTCTCCCCAATCCTCATCCTTCTCGATGACGCCCCCATTGGCGGCAACAAGGTCCTTTAAATTTTTGAGTTCGTCTTTCTCGTTTAGAAGAAAGGTTAGTTCATATTTCATATATTAATCTGTAATATAATACTAATCATAATGGTAAAAATCAACTGGAAACAGATTTCATTTTTGCTGATGGGCACGTTATTGGCCCTTCTTCTCTTATATTCGAGACTGATAAATCTCGGGTGGGGCCTGCCTTATCAGATGCACCCAGATGAACGCAATATGGTGAGTGCCATAACCCAATTGACCTGTTCACCCCCGGAAGTTGTGTTAAACCTACCGAAAAGCATAGGGGGAGAATGGAATATTTTCAACTGGGTAAAAATATCCGCGTTCGATATGGAGGGCTGTCTTAATCCCCGCTTTTTTGCTTACGGACAGTTCCCGATATATCTAGGTTATGCAATTGTCCTCATCATGAAGTTTTTTGACGGGGATCTGATGGGCGCGGTCGGATTCCAGGAAGCGACCCTTGCTCTCAGACTTGTTTCGGCAGCCGCCTCAATACTGACAGGACTGCTCCTGGTTGCCATGTCATCCCTGTTTTTTGATAACAAACATAGGAAATATCGGGCGATGCTGCTTACGGGGGCTATAATAACGTTCTCGCCCTATGCCATCCAGTTTGCGCACTTCGGAACGACCGAGTCCCTTCTTATGTTTTATTATACGGCGATAACATATCTTGCCATAAAACTACTTAAAAGAAAGACGACGGAACTCTCCTTCGTTTTCCAGTCGGCGATATTGGTTGGATTGGCGGGCGCAACCAAGGTTTCGTCGGCCGTTTTTGCCACGGTACCCGTCCTTTCGATTCTCGCTTCCGATAACTCGCGGCTTAAGTATCCGCTTTGGTTCCAGTTTTTCAGAAAAATACTGGACATCTCCTTCTTCAGCCTGTTTTCGTTTGTTATTTTCCTTTTTTTCTCGCCGCATATAATCATTAATTTCAACGATTTCATCGGATCCATGAGTTATGAATCCGGGGTAGCGTTAGGTCGGTTTACGGTTTTTTATACGAAGCAGTTCGTAGACACAATCCCGGTCGTATTCCAGTTTGAAAAAATATTTCCGCATGCTTTAGGCCAGGTTGGATTCGTGTTATTTCTCCTCGGCTTTATTTTCCTTTCATGGTCAAATAAAAAAATAAATTTCATAAGACTTGCATTTCTTGCGTACTTTCTTCCTAATGCATTCATGTTTGCCAAATGGAGCCGATTTATGTCGCCCGTCATGCCCCTCATGACGTTGATTTCGGTACTGTTTATCATGATCTTCATGGATGATTCTCCAAAAAAAAACATATTGTCGTACTTGAGGTCGATGCTTTTGGCGGTTATCGTTATCGGAATGATAATTCCCGGCGCTGCCTATCTTTCAATCTATCAAAACCGCGACGTCAGGGTTATGGCGTCAAGATGGATTTATGAAAACGTTCCCGATTCTTCGTATTTGCTTTCGGAAACAGCCAACGTTGTCGATATTCCGCTTTATTCGGGAACAGAGTCAAAAAATTATACGGTCATATCATTTAATTTTTATGAATTGGATAACGATATTACCCTCCAGGCCGAACTTGCCGAGCATTTGGGACGGGCAGATTATATTCTTGTTCCGTCAAGGCGAATATTCGCCAATCACAACGAAACGGCCAATCCGGCGATAAGCCGCTATTATCAGGACTTGTTTTCAGGGAAACTTGGGTTTGAGAAAGTGGCTGAGTTCACATCATATCCCAAAATTGAATTTTCGGGAAAAACCCTGGTCGAGCTTCCGGATGAATCGGCTGAGGAAACCTGGACCGTTTTTGACCATCCGGTCATAAGGATTTACAGGAGGGTCAAGGGTTAGATGCCGGCTCACGCCTTGAAAGTTTTGAAGTTCAGGTATATCATCGCCGCCAGTATCATCGCAAAAAGGCTGACATAGGGCTTACCCAAAACAATTGTTTCCATTATTATTATCAGGCAGGCCGTATTTACTATCAAATAACCCCAGGCAAAATAATGCCAGAATTTTTTTTCCATAAAAAGTCTCGGAAATTCAAAATGAAGGTCTAAAATGCGCAGTCTACCGACTAACCGACCTGGCTTTATGCAATAAAGCTTAG
>CAZVQH010000077.1:0-4204 GCA_964629205.1 uncultured Gammaproteobacteria bacterium | reverse complement strand
GTTAACGACATATCCCTGCTTTCCGTAAGGAACTCGAAGGGATGTGTCTTTGATGTCTTTGGCTTTTTCTCCGAAAATGGCACGGAGCAGTCGCTCTTCAGCCGTCAATTCTTTTTCACCCTTGGGGGCAACCTTACCTACCAATATGTCTCCACCCTTGACTTCGGTTCCAACAAGGACCAATCCTTCCTTATCAAGATTCTGGAGGACTTCTTCACGGACATTGGGAATGTCTCGCGTCAATTCCTCAGGTCCAAGTTTGGTGTCGACCAAATCGGCGATGAACTCTTCCATTGTTATTGACGACATGACATCTTCCTTGACCAATCGGTCTGAAATGACGAATCCGTCCTCGTAACCCAATCCGTTAAGTGAGGTATAGGCGACGACAAGATTTTTACCCAATGCGAGCCTTCCGTTGTCGGTGGCTGGTCCGTCAATGATTATTTCATCTTTACGAACAGATTGACCTTTTTCAACTCTTGGTGTCTGATCAAAGGAAACATCCTTATTTGTTCTTATGAATCTTTCAAGCTCAAAAGTGTGTGTTTTTCCACTCTTGCCCTTGACGATTATTTTTTGGCCGTCAACGTATTTAACCTGGCCGTCTTCTGGGGCTTTGATTGTCCTGTTCAAAGATAAGCTGATTTTTTCTTCCATTCCCGTTCCAACGATGGGGGCGGCCGGTCTTACTAGGGGAACTGCCTGACATTGCATGTGCGTTCCCATCAGAGCGCGGGATGCGTCGTCGTTCTGGAGGAAAGGAATGAGGGCGGCTGATGCTCCAACGACTTGTCGGGGTGAAATATCTATGAAATCAAGTTTTTCGGCTTCAACTTCGACGATATCCCCTTTATGACGGGCGACGACTGTGTCATGACTTATGTAACCCTCTTCGTCGACATTAATGTCGTTTGAGGTAATGAAATATTTTTCTTCGTCATCAGCCTGGAGATAAACGATCTCCTTGCCAAGCTTGACTTTTGTTTTGCTTCCGGATTTGACTTTCTCAAGGCTCCTGTAAGGCGTCTCAAGGAATCCGTATTTATTTACTTTAGAATAAAGTGCCATGTAGGTAACGACTCCGATGTTCGGGCCTTCCGGTGATCTGATCGGACAAATTCTTCCGTACTGGGATGAAGAAATGTCTCGGATTGAGAACGAAGCTCTCTCTTTCTCAATTCCTCCCGGACCGCCTACTGTAATTCTTCTCAAATTATCAAGCTCTGACAACGGATTAGTCTGATCAACTATGGTTGAAAGTTGGCTGGTTCTGTAGAAGGAGTTGATGGCGACGATTATCGGCTTTGAGTTGACTACCTGGCTAGGCATAACGCTGACTTCACCTGTAACCAAGCTCATTCTTTCTTTGATTTCGCGTGAAACCCGAACCATTCCGACCCTGATTCCGTACATGCTTATGAGTTCTCCGACAGTTCTCAGTCTTCTGTTACCCAAATGGTCAATATTATCGAACTCACCCTTGCCTGTCGTCAGATTGACGAGATATTTGATGGTTTCGATAAGATCGACTTTTGTCAGTAATTGATTTTCCTTTTTGCTTTCATCAAGGTCGACTCCCAGTTTTTTGTTGATCTTATATCGTCCAACCTGGGACAGGGAATAGCGCCTGGCGTTAAAGAAAAGATTATTTATAGTCTCGTAGGCATTGTCAAGAATAAGAGGTTCGCCCGGTCGGACTTTTCTGTAAATTTCAAGAGTGGCATCGTCTTTTGACTTGGTCTGATCCTTTTTGAGGGTGGGGAGAATATATTTTTCAACCAATCCCTTATCGAGCGATTCAAATTGACGAATGATTTCATTGTCATTTTCGCCCTCGAATGCGCGGATAAACGCGGTTCCTAGGAATTTTCTTTTCTTATTTACCTTTATTTCAATCAGGTTATTTTTGTTTATTGTGATGTCGATCCAAGCACCGATATAAGGTCTTATCTCTGCATTGTAGAGAGTCAATCCCGTTGTCTTGTCGATTTCGGCAGTGAAATAAACGCCCGGGCTTCTTACAATCTGATTTATGATCGCGCGTTCGATTCCGTTGACTATGAAAGTTCCGCGGTCGGTCATCTTGGGAAGGTTGAAGAAATAAACGTCCTGGAATTTTTCTGCTCCGGTCTTCTTATTCAAAAGACGAAGCTTCAAATAAACGGGAGTATCATAAGTCAATTTTTTCTGTAAACAAAGATCGAGAGTGTATCTGGGTTCGCCGAAATAAACATCTTCGAAGAATAATGTGAATTTTTTTCCTGTGTAGTCGTCAATCGGGAAGAATTCATTGAGAATGTCCTTAAGATTGGTTGTCAAAAGCTTTTCCCACGATTGCTTTTGTACCTCAATAAGATCGAACTCAACTAGAGTCGGATCGCCTTTACCGAGGGTAAGGGTTTTGTTTTGGGGTTTAATCTTAGTTTTATCTTTGGTGCTCATCGCAAGGAATAAAGTGAAAATGATTTTGTTAATAGAAAAAACCCCTCAAATAGCAAAGGGGAACAAAAAAACTATTATAGCATACACCGTAACTTTTTAAAAGTCAACAGTAATTAGCTATCATCCTTAATGAAAAACTTCTTGCTCCGGTTTCCCTGGTTCGGGGCAAGAAATCTGATCTTATCCAAGACTGCGTGCAAGGTTGCCTGTTTCTTGGGATGGCTCTTATGTCTTACTTCCTTCTCTTGGGGGCGGTCCAGTTTCCAAATCATGTTTCCGGTTGCTTTTATTGCCTGGCGCAACTCTTTGACCGCAAACAGTAATTGCAGCCCGGTCAGAACCACAAGGATCGTCGTTATCGTTATCGCAACAGTAAGCAATAACTGACTGCTATCCATATTTAAGCTTTATCGTTAAAAGATATCTTAACCATCTTCTTCAACATCTCCGACTTATTTTTGTCGGCCCAATGCAGTCCCGCCATAAACAAAGTATCAAAAGTTCCGCAGTCGAGCCAGTATCCGTCCAAATCGCTCCATCCCAAACTACCCTGCTTAATGTATATATTATTGACATCCGTTATTTCGAGCTGGCCGCGTGGGGAGGGCTGGCACTGCCTTATGTATTCAAAAACCTTATTATCGTATATGTATACTCCAGTAACTGCAAAATCAGAGGGCGGATTTTCCGGTTTTTCAATTATCTCGATTATTTTGTTCTTATTTTCAGGGTCGAAGCGGGGGACGCCGAAGCGTTTCGGGTCGGGAACCTTTTTTATATATACTGTAGCGCCGCTTTTGAAGGAATTGACGCCTTTTGAAATATCCGCATCAGTGGTATTGTCTCCCAGTATGACCGTTATCGGTCCATTATCGGCGAAATCCTCAGCCAAAAGAAGAGCGTCGGCAATGCCGCCGTCGGGCTTTTCCTGATAAGCGAATTCAAGATTGTGGATTCCGAATTCGTCTCCATTCCTCAGGACCGGAATGAAGTGTCCCGAGTGCGGACCGGAAACGATAACCAAAATGTCTTTGATTCCGGCCTTGACTAATGTCTGGACAGGATAATAAATCATCGGTTTGTCATAGACCGGGAGAAGATGCTTGTTGGTTGCATATGTCAACGGATAAAGTCTTGTTCCGAGTCCGCCGGCTAGTACTACGCCTTTCATAATTTTAGTTTGGAAAAATTATAATCTTGAGCAAAAATAGCAATGTAAACGCGATGAGGATATATTCTATCACAATTTTTAGATGGAGCGTATCATCCATAATATGATGATATATACCCCAAATAATGTAGAAGGAGGCGAAGGCGGTCAAAAAAATGAATTCAAGAAATCTTTCCCCTCGGAAGATGTTGACTGCCATCAGGAAAAAAATCCCGGCGGTTGTCAATAGCAGGTAATCGAACAAATGTCCGCCTACTTCTTTTTTAAGATGGTGCTTAACCGTGTGGTGCGTCATATGATTGCCCCCCGGCTAATAATAAATAATCCGACGAACATAAAAAATATAAACACAAAGTGGGCAAGATTCTTGCCCCCGACCCTTATGATATTGAAACGTGAGGCGAAATAAAAGTCAAGCGCAAGACTCAAAAGTAAAAATGCAAAAAACACGGCATTGATGTTAAACGAAATATTGGGAAGACTGAAACCCTTCTTTGTAGTTTCCCGCGCCAGAACTGCAGGAGCTTTCTGTCCGGATTCGGATATTGCGGGGACCGTTTCGGGGACGGCCGTTGGAATGGGGTTGAC
>CAZVQH010000076.1:0-4212 GCA_964629205.1 uncultured Gammaproteobacteria bacterium | reverse complement strand
GATTTTTATAGCCCTGATGATCCTGTTCGGGTTGGGTATGGTGGGGCAGGTTAGGGCAGCCGAATTGAGCAATATTTACGGCATTCATCTTGCCCAACCGTCCGTCGAGGATATCAAGGCGGCCGCCGACCTTGTCAATTCAAACGGAGGCAAGTGGGGATATATAACTCTGGTCATCCAGGAAAACGACCGCAGTCGGGAAAAATGGCAGGGCGTCTTTGACCACTTGCGGGAATTGCATCTTATTCCGATAGTCCGTCTGGCGACTCAGGCCGAAGGGGAAAATTGGCGCCGGCCGGATCCGGAGGATGCCCAGGAATGGGCGGATTTTTTGAATTCTCTCAATTGGGTCGTTGAAAAACGTTATGTAATTCTTTTTAATGAGCCCAACCACAACAGTGAATGGGGAGGGGAGGTTGATGAAAAAAGCTTCGCCCGGGTCAGCGTTGAATTTGCGAAAAAGCTAAAGGAAAAGAATAAAAATTTTTTTGTGATGCTTGCAGGCTTTGACGCATCAGCTCCCTCCTGGCCGCCAGGAATGGAGGACGAGGAAATATTCATCAGGCGGGCTTATGGGGAGCGAAAAGACCTTTTCAGCAATATCGATGGTTTATCCTCACATTCTTATCCCAACCCTGCCTTTGCCGGGTCCCCGTATGCGACTGGGCGGGGGACGGTTTTAACCTACCAGTGGGAACTTGATCTTTTCAGGGAATTGGGTGTTACCCGGGAATTGCCGGTATTCATCACCGAAACCGGTTGGAAGCTTGGATCGGAAAATACCGTCGCCCAAAATTTCAGAGCCGCTTATGACATATGGAGTCGGGACGAACGCGTCCGCGCCGTGACACCATTTATTCTCAACTATCAGTCGCCCCCCTTTTTAGAGTTTTCCTGGAAACGTCCCGGAGATAGCGGATATTGGCAGCAGTATTACTCGACTCAGGAGGTGCCAAAAATAAAGGGAGAACCTGCCCAGGTTGAACGGGGTGATATTACCTATAGGTTGCCCCACGAACTTGTTGCCCAGTCCAAGTATGAATTCAGGGTCAGTGTCAAAAATAAAGGCCAGGCAATATGGGACAAGGACGAGGGGTATGGTCTGAATATCACGAATGACGGGTTAAAAAGTACGGAAACACTCATATCGGACATCAAGGATGTAAAGCCCTATCAGGAAAAAACAATTGATTTCAGCCTGAAAACCGGACTTAAGGAAGGATCCCAAAAGGTTAAGTTCGTGCTCACAAAGGATAATAAAACCATACTTGAATCCAAGACATGGGAATTCAATATTCTTCCTCTTCCAAGCTTGAAATTTGAAGTCGGACTTTTTCCTTTTAGGAAGGGAAGCGGAAATGACTTCGAACTTCAGATATTCGATTCGGAAGAGCGGCTTGTTTTCAAGAAAAAGGGGATTGAGGTAAAGTCAAGTCGCGGGGAGGTAAAAAGCATCCAGAATATTGCTTTGGACGAACTTTATCGGGTCGTAATCCTAAAACCCGGCTATCTTCCACGCCAAAGTTTTTACGTATTTAAGGAGAAGGAAAATAAGATAGTCTATAAAGCGATGCTGCCTATAGATTTTAATAATGACGGTAAATTCGACTGGAACGATATTCTTAAATTGCTCGGACGTTGAATTAAATACATGTCGGGTATATAATAGCTCCCATATATTATGGCGACTTCCGAAAGAGGTCTTCCTCCAAACGCATACGTTCATTCTAAACTTCCTGTCGTCGATGGTCATGTGGTCCATTCAAGCGCCCTTGAGATAACCCGTACGTTTGCTTCCGAGCTCTGGGTAAATAACCATAGACAAATGATGGAATCGGGACTTGAAAAGGGAAATTTCCAGGTTGCGGTTGTCAGCCCTCCCCACAGGCACATGGATGTGACATTTCCAATGTATTTCGACCTATTGGAGAATCCGATAGGGCCATACGAGGTTGCTACCAACAGAAACAAGGTTTATCCCGACGGGGAACTTGAACTTAAGGTAAGGGGAGAAATTAATGCCGATGTCGTCTATATCGTTGCCTCGATTCAAAACGACAGCGATTACAGTATTGTGAGGGATATAGCTCTTCACTACAAAAAAATATTGGGAGTTAAGCAGGTCAATTTGATTGCATCATCATTAGCGTATGGACGTCAGGATAAAAACAGTAATGCGGCAACAAAGGAATATGACGGCAAAGTGATCAGGATAGATGGAGAACTTGAGGGCTTGTCCGGGGCGATTGACAAGATAATCGCGTTTGAGCCTCACTCCTCGGCAACTCAGGCATTTGCCGCCGAAAGTGGAATCATATTGGCCCCGCTTTCCCCGTGGAAGTTCATGATTGACGAGATCGACAAAATATCACCGATAGCCCGGGAGAATACCGTCGTTGTTAGGCCGGACAAGGGTCGCAATATTGCGGCAACTCGCCTGCAGAAATACCTCAAGGTTCCCGGTGTTGCTTTTGACAAGACCAGGGACGAGGGGACAGGTAAAACAAGCTTTCTTTCCTTAACTGACGCGGATATCTCGCAACTCAATGGCCGGGAAGTCGTTTTATACGATGATGAGGGTTCATCCCTAGGGACGATCGCCGACATCGCAAAAGAACTGGCAAAATACAACGTCTCGAAGATAAAAGTGTGCTTAGTTCACGGAAAATTTACTCCCGGGTGGGAAAAGAAGCTTG
The DNA here is from genome assembly GCA_964629205.1 of uncultured Gammaproteobacteria bacterium. GTDB lineage: Bacteria > Patescibacteriota > Microgenomatia > UBA1406 > GWC2-37-13 > GWC2-37-13. Next base: position 1,516 of record CAZVQH010000076.1, on the reverse strand, counting down.
CCGAGATACAGGTGCCGATTGAGGTTTATACTTCCGATTCAAGGGAGCCGATCGGAAATATAGAAGCTTATAATGCCGTTCATGACTCAAAAATACAGACAATAAGCTTGGTCCCTCTTATAAGGCAGATGATTATCGCCGACTCGGAAAGCGTTAATTTCTGGGATGATTCCAGATTCAATGATATGGTAATTCAACCGATGGACGACGAGAGTTAATCCCTTATTTTCTCGCAGAACTTTGCCATTCTCTCCAAACCGCGTTTTATGTGTTCGGTTCCGGTCGCATAGCTCAACCTTACAAACCGGTCATCCCCGAACGCAATTCCCGGGATAACGGCCACATACGCTTCTTCCAATAATTTGCTGCAGAAATCGAGCGAACCCTTGATTTTTTCTCCGTAGAGCATCGAAACATCAGCAAAAACATAGAATGCACCATCGGGGGTTGCCGCTTTTATTCCATCGATTGAATTCAGCCGCTCAACCATAAGGTCCCGTCTCTTCCGATATTCCCAAACCATTTTTGGAATATGGTCCTGCGGTCCGTCTATTGCCGCAACTGCCGCCTTTTGGGAAATTGACGAGGCGTTTGAGGTTATGTGGTCCTGGAGGCGGGTGGCAGCCTTGATTATGTCTTCGCTCCCCGCCGCGTATCCAATCCTCCATCCGGTCATGGAATAGCTTTTTGAGATACCATTGACGACGATAGTCATTTTTTTTACCTTATCATTTACTGCGGCGATTGAAAAATGTTTCTTATCGTAAATAAGCTTTTCATATATTTCATCCGACAGGATATATATATCATGCTTTACGCAGATTGCGGCGATTTTCTTAAGCTCCCGCTCGTCATATACAGCTCCGGTCGGGTTGACGGGGGAATTTATTATCAGCATTCGCGTTTTTGGGGTAATCGCTTTTTCAAAATCAATCGGATCGAGCTTGAAGCCGCGGGTTTTTATGAATACAGACTTGCCTTCTGCCATCTTGACCATTTCTTCGTAGGAAACCCAATAGGGGACAGGGATAATAACTTCATCTCCCGGGTCAATCAAGGTCATAATGATCTCAAATAAAGCTTGCTTGGCTCCGGTTGAAATCAGGATTTCACTCGGTTTGTAGTCGAGCCAGTTATCGCGCCGCATTTTGGCGACGACCGCTTCCTTAAGCTCCATAATCCCAGAGGTCGGCGTATATTTAGTAAAACCGTCATCGATTGCTTTTTTGGCAGCCTCCTTTATGTGGATCATGGTGTCAAAGTCAGGCTCACCAGCCCCGAAGGAAACAACATCCAAACCCTTTTTTTTCATTTCCTTCGCTTTTGCGGTAATTGACAAGGTAAGGGAAGGATTGATTGATTGTGCTCGTTTTGAAAGTCTCATATGTGCGGTCCGGAATTGATAATCGGCGCTTCAACACCTTTATATTTTTTAATGTTTTCAATAAAGAGTTTAGCTAATTTTTTTGCCGATTCATAATAATAATTTTTATTTGTCCAGGAAAATGCCGGGTCG
>CAZVQH010000075.1:0-4294 GCA_964629205.1 uncultured Gammaproteobacteria bacterium | reverse complement strand
TAGTACACCTCCTCTCAAGAACTGATTTACTTATAATTGATATTCTTTTTCAAACAACTTGGCCCCGTAATCACCGTTGAATTTAAGGGTTAATTTGATTTTTCCAACGACCTGATGATAGACGCAGGTCCCGGAAGAACAGGTTCCAAGAGTTAATTTTTTTTCAAACTGGTTATCGCCCTCAAGCGTAACTGTGCCTATGACACCTTGCAATCCCTGGGAAGCGGTTAAATAGGAGAGCTCATACTCAACAGCGCTAGTGTTTGCAGGCAGAGCCGACGCCTTAAGAACAACTTCTTTCTTTTGCGCGTCCTCCGCAACAAGCGAGACTTTCACAGAGGCATCAACTGTAGGGACAATATCCTCAACCGGAACTTGATCGTCATCCTCGACTTTTTGACTGCTTTTTCCTTTAAAGGCAAACAGTCCAATTACCAACAACAAAACCACCACCCCCGCGACTATCGCATATTTTTTATATTCTGGTTTCATATTTAAATATTAATTGTTAATTAACTTAATTTCTCGCTTATATATTCCTTCAACTTTGAAATATCCATTCTCTCCTGTTTCATCGTATCCCGGTCGCGTATTGTTATTTTACTGTCTTCAAGCGTCTGGTAATCGACGGTTACGCAATAGGGAGTGCCGATTTCATCCTGCCTCCGATACATTTTCCCGATATTGCCGGCGTCATCATATTCGACATGGAAACTCTTCTTAAGGTCATTAAATATTTTTGTGGCTGTCCCTGACAATTTTTCATCCTTCTGAAGCGGGAAAATCGCCGCCTTTACCGGTGAAAGGAGAGGGTGGAGCTTGAGAACAACCCGTTTTTTTCCGTTAACCTCTTCCTCATTGTAACTGTCTGTCAATATGGTTATCAGCAGGCGGGATAGACCGAATGTGGGTTCAATAACATGCGGTATAAATTCTTCGTTTGTTTTGGGGTCGCGATACTTCATATCCACTCCCGAATACTTCATATGGTTGTTTAAATCAAAATCCGTCCTGTAGGCCAAACCCCACATCTCTTTCCAACCGAAAGGAAAGTTGTATTCCAGGTCGACGGTTCGGGTCGAATAATGAGACCTCTCGTGGTCTTCGTGCTCCCTGAATCTTATTTTTTCTTTGTTCAAACCGAGATATTCTGCAAAAAGAAGCATTTCGTCCTGCCACATCTTGAATGTTTTTTCCCAGTCGGCAGCCCGTATGAAATACTCAAATTCCATCAGATCGAATTGAAGGGTCCTGAAGACTCCCTGTCCGAGCGTAATCTCGTTTCTGAAGCAAGCTCCAACTGACGCAATTCCAAACGGCATTCTTACCCGCATACTATCGATTACTTGTTTATAGTTCATAAAAATTCCCTGGGCAAGCTCGCCTCTCAGATAAGCTTTTGATTTTGCTTCCTCGACCATTCCAATTTTGGTTTCAAAGAGGAGGTTGAACTTGCGTACCGATGTCAGCTCGGATGAACCGCATTTTGGACATTTCAGCTTGTTGGCTACTATTATTTCTGTCAATTTTTCAACCGGCAAACCTTCAACTTTGACATCCTTGAGCTTATCCTCAATCAAATGATCTGCTCGAGTACGCATCTTGCAGTTTTTGCAGTCAACCAGGGCATCGGAAAATCCGGCGACATGGCCTGACGCCTCCCAAACCTTTGGATTAAGGATTATTGACGAATCAACAAGGACCATATCGGATCTTCCCGTCACAAAACGCTTGATCCACAAATCTCTTATATTGTTCTTAAGTAGCGTGCCGTAATGCCCGAAATCCCAGGTATTGGCCAATCCTCCGTAAATCATTGATGAAGGGTAAAAAAAACCTCTTCTTTTTGCCAATGCAATAATTTCTTCCATATTGTTCATTATATATTAAAATTGGGCGTAATGAGATAAAAAACCAGAGTATTTCATCAGTCATTTCCTAAAGGCATTGTTTGCCGAAAAGCCTCAAAGGGTCGGCAACTTCTCTCCTATTATATCTTCTATGAATTCCGTCAAAGAGTCACTTGAAAGATCGGTTGTCAGATATCCGAGACGCTTTAAAATGGCATTGAGATACTGTTCTTTTATGGGGGTGATGTTACCTCCCCCCTTGGACAAGGAGGCCAAAAATGACATGAAAGTACTGAAAATTGCTTCTTCAGGCACATCTTGAGGCAAAACTCTTTCCAGGAAAAAGAGGAACAGATATAAACAGTCGGATTTTTCCTTATTACCCTTTATTTGTGAGAATCCGGAAATAAGATTTGTTTCGTGGAGGTAATAATATTCCCCTTTTTTCACAGCCTCTATTTTTATAAGGTTTCCGGTATCAAGGTGAGGACCTCTACGGCTGTTTATTTTCTTGACCCCGTAAGCGATAGCCCTTATGTGGCCGAAGTCTTGGGTAAACAAGTCCACAACCATGTTGCGGTTTAAAAGGGTTCGCTTCTTAAGGACAAATGCCTGGCTTTTAAAGCTCCCTTTCATAAAGATTTAAAAACGGCGTCTAGGGTCAGTTGACCCTGGTACAGCGTTTTATTGTTCAGCTTCACTTCAAGCTCCTGACTTGAAACACCGGCCTGCTTTTCGACCAATATCGAATAATCCGATGCAGTTATCGATTTTGGTAAAGTGTACTTGACGACGATAGTAGCTTTTCCCTGAGTTGGAACTTCGAGATAACCCTCAAAAACAGTTTTTCCCAAATCGTCATAGGTCTGAACTTTTTTTGTCGAGCCCTGGAACTCAACCAGTTTGGAGCCCGCGGGGACATAAAGCCTCACCCAATTGCGAAGTGTAGCATTAAGACACAATCCCCCACGTTCCAAGTTGCAGTCTGAGTGCGGGTATGGATTCCTGTAATTGACGGTAACTTCACGCTCAATGACGCCATTTTTTGAGACTGCCGTGGATTGTATGGACTCCGAAACGAAAAGGTTGGACTTGGCTCCAGCAAAATTAACATTGTTCACGTGAAGGTAGTCCCCTTTATAATCATTGACTCTTCCCGCAAAATTAAGTTTTTCGACTGATTTTTGGATTTCTTCATCCTTGAAATTAAGGATAATATGCTTTTCCTGCATGTTCTTATACATGGTTTGAGCTAAAGTCCCCCAATAACGTGAGGGAGAAAAACCCAGAGCCCGATAGAACAGTGCATACATTAGGTCTCCAAGGATTCCCTTTCTGTTTTCCTTGATGTACCCGACGGGTCTATCGACAATGTCAAATAACTGGTATATGACCTGAGGGCAGTCACATCTCTGGTCGTTTTTTGCCGAAAATACCAGGCCACCGACTTCTGTATCCCCGAATATGGTCAACATGTCGACCAGGATTTTTGAATCGAGGGCGATTATACCGTCATAATTGACCTTTGAGCCGCTCTTTTCATATAGGCCTTCAAATAATTTCATTGATTCGACAAAATCAGGGGATATGTTGCTGTCACGGATAAAAAACTGGGAAACACCCTTATGATAGGTTAAAATTTCCCTGGGTGCCGTCGGATGTACGGCGATATTGTTATCTATGGAATAAATATCATCGGACCTGTCAATTGTAAGTTTTCCCTGTCTAACCTTAAACACGGTGAAGAAAGTCAGAAATCCTCCGGTTGCACGCCTTTCCTTGTCGTTTTGAAAAAGAACCAAGTAGGTCTGCTCTTCCTGTGAACCCAAAATTTCCGGCAGCTTTTTTATCAGCGGCTTGGCATCAACAAAAAGAGAGGCGGCGCCTTTGAACTGTTCCCTTATATTGACTATATTATCACGTACAACCATTTTTCCTACTTTCTTGGGGTAGCGAGCAGGGTCGATCTGCTCAATCAGATCTTCCGCGGCCTTTATGTCTGCCGATATCGGGTCGATTTTTGAAAGCATCTTGTCGAGCGTCAAAACCGCTGTCTGAAGCCTGTCTTCAGCGGATCTTTCGGCAAATGAGGACTCCCCTTTCTTAAATCCGATAAGATCAGCGTAAGGTTCTATAGCAACTACTGCTTCATTTCCGGCTGAAATCATATATCGTCCCGCCTCAACCCCCCTTTTAAAGTCTGCCACATATGGCACGAAAGTCGCCCAGTAAACGGATTTACTTGCGTTTTCAAAATTTTTATACTTTGAGGTAAAATCTTTCAACTCGGTTTTAAGAAGATCTATGTCATTTTTGGAAAAAGCGGCCTTGAGCTGCTTTGCGGAAGCCATAAGCACATTTGCTTCAGCTTTTATTTTCGCAACCGGCCGGAATATAAAAAAATAGCCAAAGAGCAAAATAACAACCAGCAATGAAATCAGGAC
>CAZVQH010000074.1:0-4345 GCA_964629205.1 uncultured Gammaproteobacteria bacterium | reverse complement strand
ACTTTTTATTTACCCAAAAATTTATGAATCCCGGTTTGACGATATCAATTTTCTCAATATTTTCACCGGTATCAATGTTATCCTTGAGCTCCTGAGCAATTATCATTGGATTCCTTTTAAGAATCTTGGTTAGTTTCATGGCGACTGAGGAAGAATAGTCGCCATATACAGGGTTGCCGGGCAACTCAATCTCAACATCGGTTTTTCCGGCCCCGATTTTGTCCGCTGCTTCCTGTAATTTTTCCGTTATTTCCTTTTTTATCATGGTTATATTATATAGCAAAATAGGAATAACATTGGTTTATGGGCAGGAATGTCATTTTCCCCGATTTGGGTTCGAAATAAACTGGTCCATACTTTGCCTTCGGTTTTTTTTCCAGATATGTGGCGCATACATCGCCTGAGGAAAAGTGCCACCACTCGAAAGGATAGTTGATAAGTCCTGATGATTCCATTGCCGAAACGAGCATTTTTCTGAGCGCAATAACTTTTTTTGATAACTCCGGATGGGTGGTTTTGGACTCAGCACGTCCTTCCGGGTATTCGGAACCCATGTCAATTTTTTTTAGGTTCCGGTCGAGCAAAATCACGTCAATTGCGGCGCCCGCGGTATGAGCTGCAAGAATGGGAATACCGGCAGTGTACATATTCGCCATTTCAAGTATTTTTTTGCCTTTGATTGTGCCCTTAACCAACTTTATTTCGGCGACCCGTTTTGCAAATTTTGCCGCTTGATTTGAAGGATTGCGATAGGCATCCTGGACCTGAATAACGTACCCCGCTTCATTTACTTTTGCAGCTGCCTTGATAAATCCGTAAGCGACGCTTTTGCGTAAGTAAAATATTTTCTTATCGTCGTTAAGAATGATCGGTTCGTGATTGAATACTACTTTTGTTCCCGCCTCTCTAACGAGTTTTTTCAATTCAAGCATTTTTTCCCCGCTTTCAACAAGGGGAATCTCGAGAAGTTTCCGATCAAAACTAAGTGATGGACCGATGTACGGATTGGCGTTTTTTTTCGAGGTCATATATTATTTTTTGGAAATTATTAATGAATTCTTGGACAGCCCTGAAAATTTCGGTCTTACAATTCCCTGGACCTTCCATTGATTACCGTTAATCAATTTATCCATGGATTCAAAATCATCTTCCGGCAGATGTTTATACCCTTCGGGAAGTCCGGCCTTCATCAATTGCCCAAAACCTTCCTCCGGGAAAGCATCACGGGTGCTTCCTAAGTGTTTTTCGACCCAAAGCCGATGTTCTCCTTCACCGTAATAATTATATTGAAAGCCCGTCGCCTGATAACCGGATTTATTGATGAATGTATTTAATGAGGGGCCATTTCCAGGCGATATCGTACATGCCAGATCCGTGAATCCGAACTCACTAGCATTGTTTTCCGCGTGCTTAAGGAGGGATCCTCCCACGCCGTTATACTGGAATTGGGGTTCAACTATAAGGCCATGAACGAAGCCCAGTCCGGGTTTTTTTGTCGGCAAGATTTCGATAGCGCCTGCCATTTTCCCAGCGTCGATAAAGGCACCAAGAACCCATCCCACCTCCGCAATCATTGCTAAAGTGAATATGTCTTCACCTTGACCATTAAACGCCGCCGTTTCCAATTTTATGATTTCCCCGATCTGATCCTTACCGATTTGTTTTATTTCCATATTATTTTCCGTTAACCAAACTGCTAATTTCACTCAAAAATTTCATGCCCGACCCGGTATTAAGGCAGACGACCTTTGCGGACTTCGGCAAATCGAGTTTCGGCAAAGCTGCATAAACGGCCGCTGTCGTAGGCTCCGGAACGAGCGATTCTAGTTTTATCACCGACTTCAGGGCGGTCACAATTTCCTGGTCATTTACTTCGATGACATAACCGCCAGATTCCTTAAGCGCAGCGACCGCGCCCGGGGAACAGTAGGATTCTTGGGCGACAATACCCTCGGCGATGGAATCTTCAATATCTCCGAGAACAACGAAGTCCTTATTCTGCGCCAGAGCAGTCTTGATCGGTGAGGCGCCCTCAATCTGGACGGAAATCATTTGCGGTAATGTGCTGATAAGTCCAAGCCCTTCAAGTTCCTTGAACCCTTTCCAAATTCCGTGAAGGGAGCTCCCGTTTCCGCTCGGAACTATAAATACGTCGGGAACACCACCCAACTGTTCCCAGACCTCATATGCGATCGTCTTATCACCTTCGGTTCTGTATTCGCACTGGCCCGAGGTGACGTTCCATCCCTCAGGGTTCATATCGGCAACGTGTCTATAGACATCCTCATAAAACCCCGGGATCTTGACGACTGTTGCGCCATATAACTCCATCAAAATTATTTTTTCGTGCGAGGTCTTCTCCGGAACATAGCAAACGCACTCGATTCCGGCTTTTTGGGCATAAGCTGCGGTTGACAACGCGGCATTTCCAGAGGACACGATATTGACCTTCTTTATCCCTTTTTCCATGGCTGCCGACATTACGACCGCACTTTCCCGGTCCTTGAAGCACCCGGTTGGATTCTGGTCCTCCATTTTTGCGTAAAGGTTGCTCATTCCAAAATGCGCCCCCAGACTTTTCAAATGTGCCAAGTCGGTACTACCTTCGCCCTGAGGCAGGGTCGCCGCCATTGATTCGACAGGCAAAAGGGGTAAATATCTTTCCAGTCCGAACTTCCCCGGAACAGGAAAACTTTTGACCTTAGACATGTCATATTCGATTTTTTTGAAATCGTAATACTTGGTGCCCGACGCCTCACTTGTTTTAATTATTGTTTTTTGTTTTTCCATATTTGTCTTCATTTTTAAAAAAAACCTCGCTTAATTCTTAAGCGAGGGAATTAATAATTTTTTTAGCCAAAAAAAAACCCCGGATCTTTTTCCGGGGGATTCATAATATTTTTTTTACTCTTTAGGCCATAAAAATACTACCCTCCCCAAAGAGTCGCCTCAGAGCGAAATTGGTTGCAAGTAATATTTTCATGGAAATCATTATAACATACTTTTTTGAATATCAACCTGTTAAAATTTATGAATTATGTGGTTTTGGTACGCATTATTATCGGGTCTCGCATCGGCGGTTTCGGTAACTTTAAACAAAAAGGCCTTAAAAAACATAAACTCTTCGCTTGTGTCGTGGTCTCTTTTTGCGTTTTCGATCCCATTTCTGGTTTATCCGGCGTTTAAGGATGGAATGCCAAAACTCAATCATTATTTTTGGCTGGCTACGGGAGCGTCGGTCGTAAGCTTTGCATACGCCAAAACACTTGCCCTTAGATCCCTCAAGGGAAGCTTGATGTCGGAAGTCGTACCCCTTGCCTTCTTTAGTGTCTTGTTTCAATATCTGTTCGGATTGATATTTTTCTCGGAATCTATAAAAGTTGTCCCGGCGTTCGGTCTCGTGTTAATTGTCATTGGGGGATATGTGCTTAAAGTCGAGGAGGCAAGGGAAGATATATGGAGACCTTTCAAACTATTGTTTACCAACAAAAACGCCCTGATGTATCTTTTTGCGATGGTACTTATGACGTTGACTTCCGTATTTGACAAGACGGGTCTCATCAATATGGAGCCGTCCAATCCTGCTTTTTATCTGCTTTTGGGAAACGTGATTACGGCAATTCTAATCGGAACATATATGACGAATAAAAATCCGTCTTGGGTCGTTTCGATGAAAAATAATTTTTGGATTTTGTTTGCCGGTGCGGCCGCTTATACGGCCGTATCTCTCACTTATCTTTACGGGATAACGGTCGGATATTTGGCGCTTGTTTCGGGAGTTAAAAAGCTTGAGGTTTTCTTTGTTCTTATTCTCGGTTTGTTTCTATTTGGAGACAGGCCTAAAAAAGGGGTATGGATTGGAAGTCTGATAATGCTTTTCGGAGTATTGATGATTAAGTTAGGCTAGTCAGGTTGAATTCCATTTTTAATTGAAATACAATATTACTGAAGATATGAGAAATAAATTGATGCTGCTCTTGGTTCTTATCGCTCTTTTTGTGGCATTCGTCCTGATCCGATTTTTTGTTTTCGATCGTCAGAGTGTTACGGGTGAGCTTAAGATAGTAGCTTCCCCGGGCGCTTCGGTATTCATAAATAATGCCATCATCGGAAAAACCCCGTTCAGGGAAAAATATAAAACCGGCGAGTATCTTCTGAAACTGATTCCCGAAGGGGCGGCTACCGAAACAGCCTCCTGGAACGGTAAAATAACGATCTATAAAAATGCCATGACATACGTTAACCGCGAACTGGGATCTTCGGACATTACCTCGGCAGGCGAAATCTTTACGACCCAAAAGATGTCCACACCTCCAAAAGACAAAAGTTACGGGGAGATATATGT
>CAZVQH010000073.1:0-4438 GCA_964629205.1 uncultured Gammaproteobacteria bacterium | reverse complement strand
TATTCGTCTGCAGTTTGCTCAAAACATCATCAAGAGGCGGTTCCTGTGCCGGTTGCTGAGGTACAGCGGGCACGGCAGGCTTGTCCTCAGCGGCGGGAGGGGTGACCGCGGGTGCGGCTTGAGTTGCGACGGGCTCATCAGCCTTGATCATCGGTTGAGGCTCAGCGGCCACATCTGCCGGCTTAGCTTCTTCGGTTTTGGGAGGTTCCGCAAAACCCAGCGCGGTATTGAATTCCGTTTCCGTAAATCCCTTAAGTACGACTATCGTTCCGTCATCCTTTTCGATCTTGGTTACCGGAGTTCCGGCAAAATTGTTTCCGACAGTCATCATTTCCGTCAAAAACTCTTTATTGGTATCTAAATTTTTTTCCTCAAACGGCAAGCTGTGGGAAGCGAGGTATTCTTTTTCCTGTTTGGAAAACTGACAGTTGGCGGTTGTATAAAGTGTAATTTTCATGTGTCTTATTTTGATTATGGAGAAAAATAAATAGTTTGTCAACCCCTGTTTTCTGATATATTATTAGGATGAGAAAAGTTCTTATTCCCCTAGTTGTAGTTGGACTTATTCTGATACTCAAAACTCCGATTGACAAGAGGTCCCCGAATATTAAAACCGTCTCGCCGACGAGAATCCCAGTACCAACCATAATTGGAGAGCGTCTGGATTTTTTTGAAACCGAAGCCGTATTCATTCCGGAATGGAATCTGCTTGAGGAAACAATCCTGCACAACGGCTATGACCGTTGGATATACTTCGGGAGTAGTGATAAGATGGATGTTTTTTCGGAAGCCTTGCCAAACAGAAGTCTCTGGATGACTGTAAAGGCTACCTCCGTTGAGGAGCTTGAAAAGATAAATACACGCGATTTTAATCTTCAAAAATTTAAGGGAATCGTATTGGATCTTGAAATAAACGGAATCGCGACCGAAAAACTTGTCGCTGAAATAAACTCAGAAGTCCGTAGGATCTATACTGATGTAAAGAAAAGTGACTTAAAATTTGCCCTGGCTCTTTATGGGGACCTGTTCTATCGTAAACGTCCGTATGATTTAAAGTCGCTTAACGGTATGTCGGATGAGATAATGATCATGGCATATGACTTTCACAAGAGCTACGGCGAACCCGGACCAAATTATCCCTACTCCGACTTTATGAAAATGGTTGATGATTATACCGAAGTAGTTCCACCCGAGAAAATTACCGTAATTTTCGGTATGTACGGATATAACTGGACGTTGAGGGATGGTAAGCCCCTGAAACCTGCAACTTCGATGACTTTAGCACAAATAAAGTCAGGCTACTTAGGAAAAAAATGTTATGAGACCGATTGCAAGGTAATAGTGGACGAGCAATCTAAAGAAAAAATGATCACCTACAAGGACGATAAAGGGGATAACCATGTAGTCTATTTTGAAGATGAGGAATCCGTAGAACTGAAGAAAAGATACCTAAGGGAAAAGGGGATAGGCTCTACTGCCTACTGGGCTTGGGGATACTTTTAGACCTGGAATCAATAAGCTCCTGATATAGGTCGATATATCTCTTAGCGCTTACTTCCCAGGAGAAATCCTTCCTCATTGCGTTTTCGATCATTAGGGTATGCCGTTTTTTGCTGAATTTCCAGACATTAATTGCAGTCATAAGCCTTCGTTCAAGCTCATATGACGTGTATTTCTTAAAAAGATATCCGTCGCGATTATTTTCTATTGAGTCTTTAAGTCCTCCCGTTGCTCGTGCAACAGGTAATGTCCCGTATCTCATTGCTATCATCTGTATAAGCCCGCATGGTTCGAATTTAGATGGAATGATAAGGAAATCCGACCCGGCATATATTTGGGATGCCAGTCTTTTATCGAACTCGAAAGTACAATGGATGCTTTTGGGATAAAAGCTTGAAAGCCATTTGAATCTTTCTTCCCAGTCCTTTTCCCCGGATCCAAGAAATACAAACTGGAATTTGGAAAGATCTATCCTCCGCAGCATTTTATGAATTATGTCCAAACCCTTCTGATTGCTATCCAACCTTCCAATAAATCCTATTAAAGGCTTTCGCTCGGTGACTTCAAATCCCAATTTTTCCTGTAAAAATGTTTTGTTTAATTTTTTTCCTTCAACGAATGAATATAGTTTTTGCTTAACGTCCGGACTTTTCCCATCGACGTTGAATTTGTATATTAGATCCCGGTCAACCGCGGGGTTGCGGGTATCGTAATCGATTCCATTGAGAATGCCATGGAGCTTGTCCCGCATTTCCTCCAGGTATTCATCCAGCCCCACTCCGTATTCCTCGGTCAGTATTTCCTTTGCATAAGTAGGGGAGACTGCATTTATGATATCCGCATGGACCAAACCCTCGAGCAAAAAACTAACCTTTTTGCGTTTTATTTCCCAATCGAGTAGCCGGCAGGTATCCGCCTTTAGTCCTATTTTTTCGATTGTGTCGATATCCGATTCCCCTTTATGCATAAGGTTATGGATTGTGAATACGGTTTTAAATTCTAAGCCGTGATGTTTTACCAGTAGAGGAATGAGGCCCGTATGATGATCGTTGCAGTGGATAATATCAGGTAACCAATTCAAGGAATTTTTTTTCATTATTTCAATAACCGCGAAGTTGAAAAATGCAAACGTCTCCCGGTCTGGAATACTTAAGTAATCTTCGTTTTGGATGAGATAAACGGGTATCTTTGATTTAAGAAAATGTATCTCAAATATATTGACGATCGACTTCTTGCCTGCATAATTAATTACAATTTTTTTAACTGTTTTCTTAGTCTGCCCTTGGAGTTTCAGGGCCTTATAGAAAGGGAGAATAACTCTGACATCTACGCCTTGGGAGAACAGTGCTTTAGGCAAAGATCGCGCCACGTCGCCCAATCCTCCCAACTGAAAAAAAGGAGCAAGCTCCCAGACAACAAAAAGAATTTTCATAGTCTATGGTAACACTTTATCGTAAATATTATCCTATGTCTTTTTTTTTGGAGAATTTTGGAAAGCGTTGAGTTGCTTTAGTTTCCACATAAAAAGAGCCCCCTTGCGTCTCGCATTTGAGTCAACCACATAGCGTAAGGCCTCCTCAAGTAGGGGTCTTGGAACTGTTTTTGCAAGTTTGATATATAGGCTCTTCCGGCGCGAATCTTCAAGCTTATCGGCAAGATATACTCCGAAAGACTGGTATTCCCGGCTGACGTATTTATCCTCAAGAGGGTTAAACCGTTTCAAGATATCCTTAACCGATTGCATTGGTATGTTGCCCACTTATTTTTTTGTAAATTTCCTGGTAATTGCTAATCATTTTATCAACCGAAAAGTTATTTTTGATGTGATTATGGCAGGCAAGCCTCATTTTCTGATAGCCGTCTTCGGACATGGAGTAAATTTTATTGACCGCTTCCTTTAATCCGTCAATTCCGTTTTTTTTGATGATCCAATTGCCTCGAATATCATCATCTGAAGGATTGACCAGAAATCCGGTTTCACCGTCTTTTACGACTTCCGGAACCGATCCGCGGGCAAATGCGACAACGGGCGTTCCGCAAGCCATCGCCTCAAGCATGACGAGACCAAAAGGTTCCTCCCATTTGATCGGAAAAAGCAGTAATTTTGATTGTTTGAACTGATTGACAACGTCGCCTCTTTGGGCGACATATTGGATTTTGGCGTAAGTGTGGTTCTTGGTCAGGATATTATTCATCCATATTTCCTGACTCTCCCGGGGGGAAACATAGAAGTAGGCAGGTTTTTTACAGTCCTTGATGACCTCAAACGCAATATCAAGACCCTTCTCGGGAACTCCGCGACCGATCCAGAAAATTTCTTCGTTTTGGACTTGGCTGAATTCGAACTCCTTCAGGTCTATTCCATGATAAATGGTATTTACATAATTCAAATCCTTGATAAGACTTCTTTGCTGGTTGCTTATGGGGACGAAATGTATGTTTTTGTGTTTCTTGAACATTTCGAGATATTTTTGCTCCCGAATATCATCAAGATTGCTGTGTAAGGTAATCAATACGGGTTTTTTAATGAAATCCGCAAAAGGAAGTATCACTTCACCGTTTCCGATATTGACATGGAATAGGTCGAATTGGTCCTGCATAGAAAAAGCTTTTGAGAGCAGCACCAATTCGTAAAGTTTATGCCATTTTTCCCCGACGTTTTCATCTTCGACTGACGATAAGTTATTGATGCTTTCGATCTTGACGGGTAAATCGGAATCGCCGGACGCAAAAGCGGTCAGTTCAAAGTCACCTGGTTTGGCGATGAAGTTTTTCAAAAATGAATAAACGAAAACTTCCGGGCCTGCGGCGACATTCTGACTTATTCGCAACTTGTTGGAACTCAAAATCGCGACTTTCATAGTATCGGAACGAGGTTATTTTTAATAATAACCTCGTTCCGATACTATGAAAGTCGCGATTTTGAGTTCCAACAAGT
>CAZVQH010000072.1:1987-4452 GCA_964629205.1 uncultured Gammaproteobacteria bacterium | reverse complement strand
TGGTTTATCAACCGCTTGAAGAATATTGTCGATTGCGAAATCTTGATTGAAAAGTCAAAAAAATTAGACAAGGAAATTTTGCTGGATTTAAAGAAGTTGGGATTCTCCGATAAGCGGATTGCTTATATCCTTGGCCGCGATGAAGCAGATATTAGGAAAACAAGAATGCAGATGGGAATCAAGCCTTCCGTTTTTGCGATCGATACTCTGGCTGGGGAGTTTCCAGCGAAAACAAATTATTTGTATATGACATATTGGGGAGCCCACCATGACGTTACTCCGCTTGAAAGCCGAGGGGTAATGGTTCTTGGGAGTGGAGCGTACCGGATAGGAAGTTCGGTCGAATTCGACTGGTCTTCAGTCAACGCCGCAATAGGATTGGGGAGGTATGGGAAAAAAGCGGTTATGGTGAACTGCAATCCGGAAACGGTCTCGACCGATTATGATATGTGCGACCGTCTTTATTTTGAGGAGCTCAGTTTCGAGAGAGTGGTCGATATATATGAATTTGAAAAGTCTCAAGGCGTCATTGTTTCAGTCGGCGGACAGACACCTAACAATATCGCCCGCAAACTCGACAAATTCGGCGTAAAAATTTTGGGGACAGCCGCTTCCGATATCGACCGGGCCGAGGATAGGAATAAATTTTCAAAACTTCTTGATTCCCTCGAAATAAAGCAACCGGCCTGGAACAGTTTTTCAAATCTCGAGTCCCTTCTTAAGTTTGCGGAAGCGGTCGGCTACCCGGTTTTGATAAGACCCTCATATGTTTTGTCAGGAGCGGCCATGAATATCTGCTACACAAAAAACGAACTCAAACACTTCATAAAAAAAGCTTCGGATATCGGACGCGCCCATCCGGTTACGGTTTCAAAATTCATAACCAATGCCAGGGAGATAGAATACGATGGAGTCGCTGAGGGCGGGAAGGTAAAAGTTTATGCAATCGCCAATCATATCGAGCATGCGGGAGTTCATTCCGGTGATGCAACCATCGTGTATCCGGCCGAACGGGTTCGCTTTTTTTCGGGATCGAGAATGATCGAGATAGCAGAAAAACTAGCGGCATCCCTGAATATCACAGGTCCCTTCAACATTCAGTTTATGGTAAAGGACAATGAGGTCTATGTGATCGAAATGAATCTCCGCGCATCCCGCACACTGCCCTTTATTTCCAAAGCGACCGGAGTCAACTTTGCCGATGTTGCCGTTGACGCCTTTTTCAAAAAAGCGTCGGAATATAAGATAAGATATCCCGATTACGTTGTCGTCAAAGCACCGCAATTTTCCTTCGCCCGGCTTGAAGGAGCCGATCCCATTTTGCGGGTTGAGATGGCCTCAACCGGAGAAGTCGCTTGTTTCGGAGAAACTGCTGAGGAAGCCTACCTCAAATCACTGATTTCAACAGGTTTATCCCTGGACAATAAAACCGCCTTGGTAACGATCGGCGGGGACGAGAATAAACTCAGATTTGCCGAGTCGGTCTGGAGACTGAAGAATCTGGGGTTCAAACTTTACGCAACATACAATACCCACATGTTCCTTAAATCAAAAGGCGTCAGAACCACATTGGTAAATAAGGTTTATGAAAATAAAAAACCAAACGTAATCGATATTATCGAACAAAAAAAAGTATCGCTTGTCATAAATTTGAGCGAGAAGGGGGCATCGGATAGGGAGTTTGAGAAGAACGTTTCGGACGGATACTTGATTAGGCGGGCGGCGATTGACAACAACATCTCGCTCTTTACCGATCTGAATTCCGCCAGGCTTTTTGTGAGAGCGATCGACCAATACAAGATGAAAGACCTGAAGATTAAGGAATGGAAGGAATACATATGATAAAAATACCGGGATTGATCGATGTCCATGTCCATCTGAGAGATCCGGGACAAACTGACAAGGAAGATTTCCGGACCGGTACTTCAGCGGCAATTGCCGGTGGTTTCACATATCTTCTTGACATGCCAAACAATAAAATACCGGTAACCACCCTCACCCGCTTAAAAAATAAAATGAAGATATCTAAGAAAAAATCAAAATGCTTTGTCGGTTTTTACGCGGGAAGTTTGGGCGATAATATGGGTGAATTGATGAAAATGGAACCTTATGTTTTCGGTCTGAAACTTTATCTTAATATGACGACAGGCAATTATATAATTGATGAGGAAAAGTTGGTAAAAATACTTAAAAGCTGGAAAAGCAACAAGCCCGTTTTGGTTCACGCGGAATCGGACGTGGTTGATGTGCTGATAAAGCACGCCTCCATATTGAAAAAAAGAATCCATATTTGCCACGTGTCGTCAAAGGCGGAGATGGAAGCAATAATCAAGGCAAAAAAAAGGGGGGTCAAAATAACTTGCGGGGTTACACCTCACCATCTTTTTTTGTCAAGGAAAACAGCCGACAAGCTTGGAGCCTTCGGTCTGATGAAACCGCCGATTGAAAAAGGCTTCACAGAATAT
>CAZVQH010000072.1:0-1977 GCA_964629205.1 uncultured Gammaproteobacteria bacterium | reverse complement strand
GAATATATTTGGCGCAATCTCAAACATGTGGACATAATCGAATCCGACCACGCACCCCATACAAAAAACGAAAAAAAATCAGGAACACCTCCCTACGGAGTTCCCGGACTTGAAACGACGTTGCCGTTGCTTTTGACGCAGGTTTCGAAAGGAAATCTCACAATGAAATCATTGTTAAAACTATGTTTTGAAAATCCGAAAAAAATATTCAAAATAAAGACCGATGAAAACACATATGTAGAAATTGATGAGAAAGAGGAGTATATTATTGATAACAAAAATTTGAAAACCAAATGCAGATGGACACCCTTCGCGGGAATGAAAGTCTGCGGAAGAGTAAAAAAAGTTTATATAAAAGGAAAACTGTCCTATGCTGCATAAACCGTATTACGATCCTAAAAAATCTTACGAAGAAAACTTCGATGATGGGCCATTTGGAGCATTCGCGGACCGGAAAAAATACAAATCACAGACAGCGCCTAAATATTCGGTATTCGGTTATCCGGTTAACTTGCCATTCGGAATACCTGCCGGGCCGGTTTTAAACAGCAAGTTTGTAAGGGGCGCATTTGAAAAGGGGTTTGATCTGGTAGTGTATAAAACAGTCAGAAGCGATGTCTATCCCTGCCATCCGCATCCTAACATTCTCCATGTCAAGCTTAAAGGCGATCTTACTCTTGATAGGGCAAAAAGGCCGCTTGTTGCTGATGAAAAATACAAAGAGCCATTATCGATCACCAACTCCTTCGGAGTGCCTTCAAGAAAACCAGCCGATTGGAAGAAAGATGCTTCAAGGGCGGTAAAATACGCCAAGCGGGGACAGGTCATGATAATGAGCTTTATGGGGACGGTCAAGCCGGAACAAACAGAAGAAGAGTTTGTGGCCGATTTTGCCAAGGCTGCCAAACTGGCAGCAAAAACAGGAGCAAAAATACTGGAGGTAAACTTATCCTGTCCAAATATCGGAAACGAAGGTCTTGTCTGCTATAACCTGGATGTAACTGAAAAATCCTTACGCGCAATCAGGCGTGAAATAGGCAAAACGCCCCTTATCGTGAAAACCGGATATTTTGAAAGCGATGTCCAGTTGAAAAAGTTCGCGATGACAGTCGACAAGTATGCCGAGGGGATTGCGGCAATAAACACAATCGCGGCAGCAGTTGTTGATAAAAAGGGAAAACAAGCTCTTCCCGGAAATCCAGTCCGCTTGCGATCCGGAATTTGCGGGGCGGCGATAAAGTGGGCAGGTCTGGATATGGTTAGAAGACTATCTGTCATAAAGCGTAATAACAAACTCAATTTTACGATTTTCGGAGTAGGCGGAGTAATGAAAGTCAAAGACTATTATGATTACAGAAAAGCCGGTGCCGATGTTGTCATGAGCGCGACTGGATCCATGTGGAACCCATATTTGGCTCAGGAAATAAAAAATAATGAAAAATAAAATTCTTTACGGAAAACAAACAGAAGCGGCACTCTCCAACTTTCCTTTCGATTATCATAAGGTTCTCAAGGAATTCGTATACGCCATGGTCCAGGTAAAAAAAGCCGCCGCAATAGCCAATCTGAAGTCCGGAAAAATTGATGATAGCGTATCAGATAAAATTGTGTCGGCATGCGACCAGATACTCTCAGGTAAATATGATGACCAGTTTCCCGTCGGGGCTCATCACGGGGGAGCGGGAACATCTGTAAATATGAACGTCAATGAAGTCATTGGAACACTGGCCGGTGCCCACCCTAACGATCATGTCAATGCCAGTCAGTCAACTAACGACGTCAACCCGTCCGCTCTCAAAATCGCCTCGATAAAACTAACAACAAAACTATTGGAAAGTCTGGATTACCTTATTTTAATTCTCGACCAGAAATCAAAGGAATACTCGGGGGTTAGGAAGTTGGCCCGCACCCACATGCAGGACGCCGTGCCGACGACTCTCGGGGCCGAGATGGGCTCTTACTGCGATATCCTCAAAC
>CAZVQH010000071.1:0-4623 GCA_964629205.1 uncultured Gammaproteobacteria bacterium | reverse complement strand
GGGACAAGCTGCTGACAGAAAAAGAGTTTGACCAAATTATTAATTATTGAAAAATTATGAAAGACAACAAAGTCGTAAACCTTTTGAAAAAAGTCGGTGCCATATTGACAGATGACCACTTCGTATTAACGTCAGGCAGGCACACCGCAACTTATATTAACAAGGACTTCCTTTACCCCCACGTCAAGGAGACTGCCCAGGTGGCCAAGCTGTTTGCCGAGAAGTTCAAGAACAAGGCGATAGATGTAGTTGCAGCTCCAGCTGTTGGTGGTACGATTCTTTGTACATGGACCGCATACTATCTTTCCAAATTAAAAGGTAAGGAAATCCTAAGCGTATATACCGAAAAAGATAAGGGAACGACGGCCTCGGCCAGTGAGAGCGATCAGATCTTTAGGCGCGGCTATGACAAGTTCATAAAAGGCAAAAAAGTATTGGTACTTGAGGATCTGACGACTACAGGAATATCGGTCAGAAAGACGGTTGCCGCTGTAAAAAAGGCGGGCGGTAAAGCCGTAGCCGTTTGCGTTATGGTCAACCGAGACTCAAAAAGAGTCGATGAAAAAGTCGTCGGCGCACCATTTCATTCGCTGGCCGTAATTGAAGTGGAGTCATATCCCGGAGAAGATTGCCCATTGTGTAAAAGGGGAGTTCCTGTAAATGTCAAGATCGGCCATGGCAAAAAATTTCTGGAACATAAAAAATGAAATTTATTGAAAGACTCGAAAAGGCTATTAAAAAAAACAATTCCTTGGTTTGTGTGGGACTGGATTCCGACGTCAAAAAGATCGGAAAAGGAATGAGCCAGTTTTTGTTCAATAAGTCCATAATCGAAGCCACCCGCGACCTCGTTTGTTCATACAAATTGAACAGTGCCTTCTATGAGTCTATAGGACATAGAGGACTAAAGGAGCTTAAGATGACTTGTGACTACCTGAAAGAAGAATATCCGGATATACCCGTTATTATTGATGCGAAAAGAGCTGATATAGGCAATACAAATCAAGGATATGTTCAATTTGTTTTTACATACCTCAAAGGGGATGCCGTGACAGTCCAACCCTATTTGGGAGAAGAGGCTATAAGACCATTTCTTGACCAAAAGGATAAAGGCATTATAGTCCTTTGCCGGACTTCAAACCCCGGGGCCCGGGAGTTCCAGGACCTTGAAGTAAAAGGTCTACCTCTTTATAAAATAGTAGCCCGTCAGGTTGCAGCCAAATGGAATGGAAAAGGCAACTGTCTGCTTGTTGTTGGAGCCACATATCCGGAGGAATTGTCGGAAGTAAGGCGGATTACCGGCCCGGAAATGTATTTTCTGGTTCCCGGAATTGGAGCGCAGGGAGGCGATATACGGGCGACTTTAGCGGCGGGTTTGAATAAAAAAAAGACAGGACTTATCATAAACTCGTCAAGGGCGATTATTTTTTCGGATAATCCAAGACTCGAAGCAACCAAGCTGAGGGATGAGATAAACAGATACAGATAAACATTGACACGAAGCCTCGTATCGTTTAAAATGTCGCAATATTTATGGTACCCGAAAAAATGCACCCATTCATAGACGCCCTTAAAAACACTTCATTGCGCTATGACCGACTTCCATTTTTTTCCGCTGCAAACGAACCGTTGACCGTCATTGATGCAGTCTCCAAAAAACAGAGGGATGGCCAGTTTTTCGTCAGCATGAGGCGGGAAGTTGTCCAACAGATAGTCGGAAGCACTCTTACCCCAGACAGCTTCCTTAAGAATCTTGGAGTCGGGGATAGGCCGGTTCTTGAAGCTAATCTGCTGAGCGAAAGTACGGGGACTCTTGATAATCCGGTTTTAAGGGTAATGTCGGAGGATAAAGACTTTTCCCTTACCGTAATGCATGGCTCATTCAACAGTCGGGCAATGAATCTCACAAGACTCGCCACACAAAACCTTAACGAAGAACCGGTCCGTGCCAAATACCAATCGGAGGTTTTTGAGCTAATGAAGCCGATATTGAGAAAGCAAAGTACCTACGATATTAGAATTGCGGAAGATTGCATAGCTTCGGGAGACGTAATTGCCGGAGTGAAAACTGCTTTGGCGAAAATCCGCCCCGACATCAAACAAAAGTCGATCCGGGTCGATGTGGCGGTTGCAACCACGCAAGGAATTCTCCTGCTAAGGAAATTTGCTCACGATAACAACCTGAACCTGGAAATAAATGCAGGTTATCTGGCTTACGGCCTTTCATCCGGAAATAAAACCGACGACCCAGAGGCAAGGGAACATGCGAACTACATAACATATCCCCAGTCGGTCGTTGACAAGGCTTCTCCCGCAGTCAAGGAAACTCTGGAAAGCCTACGGCAAGAGGACGGCAATATATATGTTGTTGGAGATATGGGTGACGCAGCAAAGAGCATCCATATTGATTCGGACGGCAGATATCCATGGAATAAATACAGAAGCGATAATCACGGCACAAGAAATAATGAAGAGCCGGTTGAAGCAGATCAGGATATTGATAATGCAAAGCCGATTGACGTATTTCTTAAGCGTGGAGGGTTCTTCATCAAATCCCTGGTCGATTATATGGCGGAGGCAACAGGTCAGAAAAAAAAGCAATCGACGATGTTTTTCGGAAACAGGGTCTGGGCTACGGCCCCGCATGGATACGGCGTCTTGATAAACGGACTTCCACTTAACGATGCATATACGGTATAATTTTTTCTTATGTACGTACCCGCAAAAAAAATACTGGACAATTACGCCCGGGTTCTTGTTAACTTCGCATTGGGAAAAACCAAGGGCATAAAACGGGGAGAGGTTGTTTATCTTCAATTTGATTCGGAGGCAAAACCGTTGGCTGAAGCTGTTTTCAAACGGATATTGGAGGCTGGTGCTCATCCGATGCTCAAAAGTAACGATGAAACGTTTGAAAAAATTATGTTCCAAACGGCATCGCCCGATCAACTCAAATTTTTCCCCAAGGATTACACCAAGAGTCTGATAGATACGATCGATCACAGGCTATATCTTATCGCCCCCACAAATCCTTTCTTGCTTAAGAACATCGATCCGAAAAAGGTCATTATGGCCAATAGTCAGAAGCAGGCCTTGAGGAAATGGCTTTTTGAAAAGGAAGATAAAGGCAAGCTTACCTGGTCGCTTTGCCTGTATGGGACCGAGGGGATGGCAAGGGAAGCCGGACTTTCGATTGAAGACTTCTGGAAGCAGATAATAAATGCCTGTTATCTCGATGAGGCGGACCCGATTGCCACATGGAAGAAAACTTTCGGTGAAATAGAGAAGCTTAAAAAAAAGATAAACTCGCTTCCGATCGACAAGTTTCATATGCTTTCCGACAAAACCGATTTGTATATTCCTCTCGGTGAAAAACGCCGTTTCCAGGGTGGAGGAGGGGCAAATATTCCTTCTTTTGAAATATTCACTTCCCCTGACTGGCGCGGGGTAACTGGTAGGATATTTTTTAATTTCCCCCTTTACCGCTACGGTAATATAATCGAGAATATCCAACTTGAATTCAAAAACGGACGGGTCATTAAGGCTACCGCCGACAAAAACGAAAGATTGCTCAAGGAGATGATTGCCCAAAAAAATGCTGACAAGATCGGTGAATTTTCCTTGACGGATAGGAGGTTTTCGAAAATCTCAAAATTCATGGCCAATACGCTTTATGATGAAAATTTCGGCGGAGATTTCGGCAACTCGCATTTGGCGGTCGGAACATCCTATCACGATTGTTATACCGGCGACATAAAATCAATGACGGAAAAGGACTGGGGCGATCTTGGTTTCAATGAGTCCATAGAACACTGCGATATCATCAATACTTTACCCAAGACTGTTGAGGCGATAATGCGGGACGGTTCCACTAAGGTCATCTATAAGGATGGTCTTTTCACGATCTAATCCCGTGACGGATTTCTTGTTGATTTTATTTTTTTCCGGTTGTATCATCAGATTTGCCAATGATTGACCTACCTTCGATCTTAAAAAAGGATAATATAATCAAGGTTTCACCTGACTCAACTCTCGCTCATGCCTTGTCGCGCCTTTCAACATCGCACGACGCCGCGTTTGTTTTCGATAAAAACGACAAGTTCATTGGAGTGATTAATCCCTACCACAGCCTGATAAAAACCTCACACCCGGGAAACGCAAAGGTTGAAAATTGCCTGCATCATCCTCCGAAAATTTATGCTGATTTTCCGGTTCCGAAAGTCGCCTCACTTCTGGTCGAATCAAAAATACACTATCTGCCGGTCTTCAACAGGCGTGAGGAATTTATGGGTATAATCTCCGCGAGGAGAATACTTGCCAATCTTAAGGATCTCCCGGTTTTCAAGAAGACAATCAAGGAGGCGATGAAATTCAGGAGCAAACCCCTCATTGCAACCTATGAGGATGAGACAGTTGCTCAGGCACTGGGGTTGTTCAAGTCGAGCAAGCTCTCAAAATTGATAGTCATAAACCGGGACATGAAGCTCAAGGGGATCTTAAGCTATTATGACTTGATATCTTTCCTAATAGCCCCGAAGTCCCACGCGGGAAAAAAGGAGAGAGTCGGCAACAAAACCCACCTTTTCAACCAGCGTGTCAGAAACTACATGAAGACATATGTCC
>CAZVQH010000070.1:4067-4656 GCA_964629205.1 uncultured Gammaproteobacteria bacterium | reverse complement strand
CTTAATATCGGCATCAACCATCATCTTCACAAGTTCCGAAAATGTGACTTTCGGCTTCCATCCCAAAGTTTCGTTGATTTTGGTGGCGCGGGCCTTAAGATCGGGCACTTCGGCCGGTCTTTTGAACCTGGCGTCAATAACGACATACTTTTCCCAGTCGGGGATTCCGGCGACTTTGAAAGCTTCAACTACAAAATCCTTGACCGAATAGTTGTTTCCGGTTCCAACGACATAATCTCCCGGCTTGTCGTGCTGAAGCATCAGATACATCGCCTCAACATAATCTCCGGCAAAACCCCAGTCGCGCTTGGCGTCAAGATTGCCGAGTAAGAGCTTTGTTGCTTTGCCGAGCTTGATCTTGGCGACACCGTCTGTGATCTTACGCGTCACGAACTGGATACCTCTTAAGGGTGATTCGTGGTTGAAAAGAATGCCGTTGCATGTAAAAAGTCCATATGATTCCCTGAAATTGACCGTCATCCAGTATGCGTAGACTTTTGAGATTCCGTAAGGGGATCGGGGATAAAAATTGGTATTTTCGTCCTGATAACCACCGTCTGAACCGAGTCCGAACATTTCGCTCGTTGAT
>CAZVQH010000070.1:0-4057 GCA_964629205.1 uncultured Gammaproteobacteria bacterium | reverse complement strand
CACCGAGGGCATTTATCTCAGTCGTCAATTTGGCCTGTTGCCAGCTTCCGCCGACAAACGATTGTGCCGCCAGGTTGTAGACTTCATCGGGAGAGAAGGTTTTGATGAGATGAAGAAGGGATGATTCATCGGTCATATCACCTTCGACGAACTCAATATTCTTGGTAACTCCCAAATAATCCAAATTATCAAACGTCGGATTGGAGTATCTTCGCATCAATCCATAAACTTTGTAACCTTTCTCCAGAAGCAGTTTTGCCAGGTAGGGACCGTCCTGTCCCAAGATTCCTGTGATCAGAGCTTTTTTTGCCATATGAAATTATATCAGATAATATACATTTCAATTATAATTAAGTTATGACGTCTTTAACCATACTTGGATCGGGTACGGCGGTTTCACAGTCCCGATCTTCCGGATACCTGCTTACCCGAAAGGGACGCCATTATCTTGTTGACTGTGGCGAAGGGATAAGGCACAGACTGAATGATGCGGGAGTCGATTATTTCGGAATTGAAGCCGTATTCATTTCGCACTTTCATCCCGACCATTTTAACTTGGAGACTCTTATCCAATCCATAATGGTCCGGAATTTTATGGAAAAGACAGAAAAATCCCTGACGGTTTTCGGACCCCCCGAGACCGGACGCCGGCTCAAAAGCATCTGGGATGCCAAACATAACACGGGCAATTTCGAAAACACTCTTCCGAAATTCGTGAAATTGGATATCCGCGAGTATGAAGACGGCAAGCTCGTGGATTATGACGGAATGAAATTCACCGCGCGGACACTCAAACACGGCAATATGCCCGCCTACACGATAAGATTTGAAGTCGACAGCAAGATATTTGCCTATTCGGGGGACAGCGGTATAAATCCCAATCTTGATGCGTCATGCCGATCTTCCGACCTTTTCCTTTGCGAATGTAACCAGCGGCCGGGGACCGAAAACGAAGGTCATCTGAACGCGCGACAGGTAGGGGAGATTGCCTCGCGAAATAAAGTCAGAAAAGTCGTCCTGACACATATGCCCGGACTGGATACCCCGGTAACTCTGATTGATGGGGTAAGTGGCGGCGGGTACAAGGGTCAAATTAAGATAGCCCAAGATCTGGATATTTTCCAACTTTAACCTTCTGTGGTATCATTAAAGGTGTTATTTTAAGTTTTTCAGGTCTACCCGAATACAATAAAATGCTCGAAAGATTCCTCAATTTTGCGAAGCGTCCGACCAGCCGGGACATCATCATCAACACCGTCGGAAATTACCTGAATGTTTTTTTTACGGCTTTTTTCGCTTTCCTCCTAGTCCGGGTAATGCAACCCTCAAACTACGGAGTCTTAAGCGTCCTTCTGGGAATCGCTTATGTTCTTGCCAATATCCTTGATTTCGGAACAACGGCAAGCATCTACTCGTACCTGCCGCCGATGCTCGAGAAAAAAAGGGAAAAAATCTATACTTTTCTCAAAACGATTCTTTTTTACCAAACCGGCTTTTCGGCGGTCGTCATAACTCTGCTGTTCATATTCTTTCCGTTTCTTGACCGCGTGTTCTTCAAGACGGGCGCTCCCAAATGGGAACTTTATGTCACGACTTTTTCCGTGCTTTTTTTCATTTGGCAGAATTATGCGATCAATGCCCTTAATGCCGCAAAACAATTCCTCAAGGCCAATATTTTCCTCAACCTTTCCAACGTCATAAAAACGGCGACGATAATCGCCCTCATTCCCTTGAACCTGATAAATGTCGGATCTATCATTTTCACTTTCGGAATATTGGGACCGGCTATATTTTTCCTGTTTTTATTTTTAGACAAGAAACATGTCCTCAAAAAAATCGTCAACTCACCGGTTGACCGTAGGGAGTTCCGATTCGGCTATACCCTTACATATTTCATTGCTTCCCAGTTCCTGTATTTGAGCCAGCGGATGGACTTGTTTCTCCTATCTTATTTCCTTTCGAAATCTCCCGAAGTTGGATACTACGGACTTGCCCAGAAAATTATACTGACGGTCATAGCATCAATTGCTTCAATAACCCAGGTCCTGTCGCCAAATTTCTCAAAAATAAAAACCAGGGAAGAAGCCGCATACCAATTCCGGCACGGGTTTTTTTATATGTTGATTCCGGCGGCGCTTTTCCTTTTGCTGTATTTCCTGCCCGACCAGGTCTTTTACCTTTTCTTCACCGATAAATTTGCCGAAACCGCTAGGATAACTAAAGCATTGAGCCTGCCATTCATTCTTTATGTTTTCATAAATTTGCCCGGCCTGTTTCTCCTTTACACAGTAAAAAAACCAGTGATAATTCTTGCGTCCAATCTTGTTCTGTTTGTCGTGATGACTGCAGGAAGTTTATACATGATTCCCAAGAGGGGAGTGATCGGCCCGCCATTTGCCCTGGGGTTGGCATTTTTAGTCAGCCTGATGATCATGACATTGGCCAGCCTGAGAGAATACAGGAAGCTTCCGCGATGATTATTTTTGTGTCCAGATTTCAAGCTCCAAATCCCTGAAGGATTTTTTACTTCCGATTTTGTATCCGGCTTTATCAAATAGGTCCCGGTAAGAGACGCCATGGATGTCTGCCGTGTAGGGAATTACCTGGACCGAACGCTTACCATGGTCGGCCTTAAAATCTTTCAGTTCCTTTATCTCCAGATCCTTACGATAATACTTCAAGGGGTCGCTTGACGATGAGATCATGTAAACGGGTGTCTTCTTATCCAACAAAGCTGACATCCCTTTCCAATCCTCGCGGTGGAATTGCCGCCCCAAAAGATAGATCAGCGAGAATATCAAAAATCCCGAAAAAATTATGGCGCCCCTTATATTCATTTTGGGGGCCATACCCAAACCAAGAACTACCGCCAGAACCGGCACCAGATACAGAAATCGGAAATATTGCAGAAGGGGTGAAAAAAATGAAAATGCGAGTCCGAGGACAAGAGGGAAGATGAAAAAGTATGACCATACTCCGTTTCCCCGTTTCGATGTCTTATGGAACGCGGCAAAAATGAGCAAGGTCCAAACGCCCGAGACAAGATAATAAATCCATTTGGGATGAAAATCCAATCTGCCAATCGAAAATTTCATGGGAACAAGGAGCAGGTTTTTTAGATTTGCTTTTCCGAGAACGGAAGACCAGTTGGAAACTTGGGAAACTGCAATTCTCGAATTGGACAGCTGTTCAAACAAGAGGGGAGATATCACCGCAAAGTAGGAAATGAACATCATGAGGGATGCAAAGAAAACCTTGTATTGTTTCCTGTAGAGGAGATAGAGGAAAAATGCGGCGATAAAAAACGACGATCCGTAAAAAGTAAAGAAACTCAAAATAATGAAAACGCTGAAAGTGAAAACGTCTAGGATTTTTTTCATTTTTAATTTGCCGCTGTTTGAGGCGTCAACTGTCCGGTGACACAATCTTCTTAAATAAAACAGTCCGCCGGTCAACGTGAATGTCGCCATCATATACATGCGGGCCTCCTGCGAGTAGTAAACGACTAACGGATTAAACAAGAAGAAGACAGAAGCCCAAAATCCACCGATGAGATAAACGAAATAGCCTGTCGTAATGCTGAAAATTACAGACGGCATTCTCAGCGCGATTTCGGAATATCCGAAAATATTTGTCCATAATTTCATGAACAGATAGTACAAAGGCGGATGGAAATCCCGTATCGAAAATTTTGAGATGATTTCGAGATAATCGTACTGCATGACGACTTTCGCCGTCGTTCCCTCATCAAGCCACAGGGATTGCCCTAGACCTATAAAGCGAATCAGAAGAGCCAGAAAAAAAACCGCCAGTATGTGTCTACCTTTAATCATTTGCTCAACAGATAATATTCATAATCGCCGATCTTTATTTTTTCAACCACTCGTTTCGATGCAAATTGCGTAAGTTCCCATGCGCCGTTTCCCGTCCAGTCCGTTCCCGTTTTTTCCAAAACCATAAGCAAATTGGATGAGAGGGAATATGAATACTCGTCATCGACCCCGTATCCGTTTTTGGTCAACAGGTATCGGTACTCGTATCCGACTGCGGATAAGTT
>CAZVQH010000069.1:1466-4704 GCA_964629205.1 uncultured Gammaproteobacteria bacterium | reverse complement strand
CATAATTATTTACAAAGCCAAACTTTAACTCCAACATATCCCGACCTGGTTAAGGCCGGATAACGTGCAAAATCAACTTCTTCTCTTATCGTCGATGTCGGGATCGTTCCCTGGAAATACTTTTCCCGGCGTGAAATCTCGGCTCCGTTTATACGTCCTCCGAGTTGGATCTTGACACCTCGACCTCCAGCTTCAATCACCCGATTCATTGTATTGTGGATGACTGATCTGTGAGGAAACCCCTTTATGATTTTTTCAGCAACCGTCTGGGCTACATAATAAGCGTTCACAAACGGTTTCTTGACCGGTTCAATTTTTATATCCAATTTCAATTCCTTATTTTTATCTCCCTTTTTCATAAAAGGAGCTATATATTTTTTAACATCTTCAAGCCCCTTGCCCCCGCGTCCAATTATCATTCCGGGTTTGACAGAATAGATTATCAAGGTAATCTTATTTATCGCGCGCTCGATATCAACTTGAGTAACCGATGCAAATCCCAGTTTTTTCATGAGAATGTCACGCATTGCGATATCAGCCGTCAATGCTTCCCTATATGATTTTTTGTCGGAAAAGAACCACCTGGAATTCCAGTTGTATATAACTCCGACTCTTAAACCTTTTGGATTTACTTTCTGTCCCATTTACTTTTTTTCTGTCTCAATTTTTAATTCCGATTTCTTTTTTGGCTCCTCAACCTTCGCTGAGGATTCAATTTTCTTGACTTCCGGCCTTTTTACCTGTTTGGCTGCAAGAACGATTTTTATATGACTTGTCTTTCTTTTGATCGGTCTTACATTTCCTCTCGCTCCCGGCCTGTATCGCTTCAGAGTTTTACCTTCCTCAATTGTCAAAAGTCTAAAGTTTAACAAATTGGCGTCTGTTTTTAAAGTGACGGCTGCGTTCGCAATAGCCGATTGTATCGCCTTATAAAGAACTCTCGTCGCCTTCTGCTTTCCGTAAAACAGGAACTTGAGAGATTCACTTGGTGTCATTTTTTTAACTTCATTAAGATAAAATCTTATTTTCTTTGGTGACAGCCTCAAGTTCTTCAGATATGTCTTTGATTCTTCCATAATTACTTTCTTTTTGTAACGATAAACTTATTACTCCATTTTTTTCTATTGCGTGTAACTTTGCCGCGAGCTGGCTTGCCCCAAGGAGTCTTGGGATGCATACCCTCTCCTGATCTTCCTTCTCCTCCACCGTGGGGGTGGGACCTGGGATTCTGGGCTGTTCCTCGGACTGTTGGCCGGATGCCCATCAAAATTTTTCTACCTGCCATTCCGATTATTTCATCTTTGAATTCTATATTGCCGACACGACCTATGGTAGCATAACAGGTCGGCAAAAACTTTCTGACTTCACCTGAGGCTAATTTCAAATTGATATAGTCGTCCTCCTTGGCAATAACGGTGACGGCGGTTCCGGCTCCTCGAGCCAATTGGCCTCCGTGACCCGGGTACATTTCGACATTGTGGATCAAAATTCCGATCGGAATGTTCTTTATGGGTAAGGCGTTACCTACTTTTATCTCCGCGTTTTCCGAGGCGATAACCTTATCACCGACCTTCAGGCCATCCGGGTGAATTATATAGCGCAACTCTCCATCCTTATATTTGATAAGAGTTATATAGGCGTTGCGGTTCGGATCCTTTTCTATCCTCACAACTTCTCCTTCTATGTCCCTTTTATCTCTCTTGAAGTCAACGAGTCGGTAATATCTTTTTTGCCTGCCGCCTTGATGACGGACTGAAATCTGGCCTGAGGAATCACGTCCTGAATGTTTTTTCAGGATGACGGTCAGACTTTTTATCGGTTCAACCTTTGTTGATAAATATTTTTTTCTCATTTTTATGCTTGCGGAAAGATATCGATCTTTCCGTCTTTCAACTTGACATATGCTATTTTTTGATCTGCCATTTTTTTGGTCAACATGCGGCGGCCTTTTCTTACGGCCTTACCTTTTCTGACCATGACACGGACTGAGTCAACCTTGACTGAGTAAATCTTCTCAAGGACGTTCTTAACCTGGATCTTGGATGATTTTGGGTTAACAAGAAACATATAGACTTTATTTTTGGCGTTTCCGGTTGCCTTCTCGGTTAAAATCGGGGCCAAAATCGTTTCGTTTATTTTCATATTTATCTAAGTTAACTTTTTGCTTTAAGGAAATGATTTTTAAATGCGTCAACAGCGCTTTCGAAAAAGACCAGTTTGTTGCTGTTTAAGATCAGATAGGTATTGAGGGACATGGCATCAACCACGGTTATTTTTTGAATATTTCCGACCGATCTCAAAAAACCTGTTTTTTCCATTTTAGGCATGACGAAAGTCACTTTTTTTCCCGTCAACCCCAGTTTTTTCAAGAAATCGGCGACGGTTTTTGTCTTTTCGACCTTCTCAAGCCCTTTTTCGCTCAATCCGACAATTTCTTTGGCTTCCGCCTTCATTGATAAAGCCGAAAACAGTGCCTGCAGTCTCATTCCTCGATTCATGCCGAGTGAGTAGTCTTTGGGTTTAGGCCCTCCAACGACTCCTCCACCTACAAAAATCGGGGCTTTTATATCGCCGTGTCTGGCTCGACCTGTTCCTTTTTGGCGATATATCTTTCTTGTTGATCCGGTTATTTCGCTTCTGGTTTTGGCCGATGCGGTTCCTGATCTCTGATTTGCCATGTAAACTCTTAAGGCCTGAGCAATCAGCGGTTTGCTTACCTCAACATTAAATACCGCGGTCGGCAATTCCATTAATTTTACTTCCCCTCCGGCGATATCATAAACGGTGACTGACAGGGCAGATGATTGTGTTTGTTTTTTTGCGGTTGCCATAGTTATTATGATTTCACTTCCAACAGATTGCCTTTGTATCCTGCGACCAAGCCTTTAATGACCAATCCCTCATCTTTAACTTCGATTATCTTCAGATTCTTTACAGTGACGCGATCCGTACCCATGCGGCCGGCCATTCTTTTTCCCTTGAAAACTCGACCTGGAGTTGTCGTCATTCCGATTGATCCTGGAGCCCTTTCACCGTGGGATTGACCATGGGTCTTTGACCCTCCCTTGAAGTGATGCCTCGTGACTACTCCCTGATAACCTTTTCCTTTTGAAGTTCCGGTAACCGTAACGATGTCTCCCGCCTTAAAGAAAGCAGTCGGCTTGACTTCATCGCCCGTAAATATTTTTACGCCTTCGATATCAAGACCTTGCTTGCCATTTTCCTCAATCGACTTTAC
>CAZVQH010000069.1:0-1456 GCA_964629205.1 uncultured Gammaproteobacteria bacterium | reverse complement strand
CTCCAGACGTATTTCTCTTAAAAAACGAAGCGGGGTCTTTATCCCCGCCTTATCAATTTCTCCCTTTACCGGCTTCTTAATATTCTTGGTGGCTCCGACTCCTAGCTTAATGGCAAAATAGCCGTGCTTTTCTTGCCATTTGACTCCTACCATATAACAACCCGAGGTTTTAACGAAAGTCGTCGGGACACGCACGCCCTTATCGTCGTAAGTCTGATTCTGATCGGATTTTGTACCTAGTATAAAGCCGGACATATTTGTTTTTATTTTGGCAAAAAAAATAGCCCCAGATTGGGGCTATATTCCAATCCGGACCATTTTTTAATCCTTAGTTCCCGAACAAAGGATAATTAACATTTTACGTTGTATATAATATCACATCTTCACTTCCACTTCAACACCAGCCGCAAGTTCAAGATGCATTAACGAATCTATCGTCTGATTGGTGGGATTCATTATATCGATTAACCTTTTATGAATCTTTAGGCCGAAATGCTCTCTGGCATCTTTATCTACAAAGGTTGATTTATTCACTACATAAACTTCGCTCTTTGTAGGAAGAGGAATAGGGCCCACTATCGATGCGCCCGTACGGATAGCCGTATCGACTATCTTTTGACATGTTTCATCGATCAAACGATGATCGTATGATTTAAGTCTAATCCTGATTCTTCCTTTCGGCATAATTTAAAAGTGCTTAACCAATATTATTTAATAATCTTTGTGACGACACCAGCTCCGACAGTATGACCACCCTCGCGGACGGCAAACTTGAGTCCTTCTTCCATGGCGACCGGATAGATCAATTTGCCGGTGACTTTTACGTTGTCTCCAGGCATGACCATCTCGACTCCAGCGGGAAGAGTTACTTCACCGGTAATGTCGGTAGTTTTGATATAGAACTGAGGTCTGTATCCCTTGAAGAACGGTGTGTGACGTCCACCTTCTTCTTTGGTGAGAATATAGATTTCAGCCTCAAATTCTGTGTGCGGGGTAATCGTTCCCGGCTTGGCAACGACCTGACCTCTCAAAACGTCGTCCTTTTCGACACCTCTTAGCAACAATCCGACATTATCACCGGCTCGAGCTTCGTCCAATGTTTTTCTGAACATCTCGACTCCCGTGATAACGGTTTTCTTTGTGTCCTTGATTCCGACGATTTCAACTTCCTCGTTGACCTTGGCGATTCCGCGTTCAACACGACCTGTGACGACGGTGCCTCTTCCTGAAATCGTGAAGACGTCCTCGACAGGCATCAAGAATGGCTTGTCAACTGGGCGGACGGGTTCCGGGAAGTATTCGTCAACCGTCTTCATCAGCTCTTCGATCTGTTTTATAGCTTCCGGATCATCTGAAAGTGCCTTAAGGGCTGAACCTCTTATGACCGGAATTTTGTCACCGGGGAATTTGTACTTTGTCAAGAGATCTCTTACCTCCATCTCGACCAAGTCAAGAA
>CAZVQH010000068.1:0-4840 GCA_964629205.1 uncultured Gammaproteobacteria bacterium | reverse complement strand
TACTTGAAGATGGGGGAGGCGCCGCCCCAGATCACATTGGCAATTATTAAGGCAAGAATCGGATTCATAATTATTAATTCTTTTTTTTGTTTAAATAGACGACCAGTTCGCCGATTACCCCCGTCATCATTATCTGGATACCGATGATGATGAGTAGCAGCCCAAGCCACAGGATCGGACGGGTCATCAGGAGAACATTAAAAAATAATCTTTCGATGGTCAGATAAAGCGAAAGGGTAAATCCTGCCAAAAATATGACACTGCCGATAGGGCCGAAAAAGTGGAGAGGGCGTTCGGCAAACCTATAGATAAAATAGGCAGTCAGCGTGTCGAATATGCCGATCAATAACTTTCCCGGACCGAACTTGCTTTTGCCGTG
Source organism: uncultured Gammaproteobacteria bacterium (assembly GCA_964629205.1). GTDB lineage: Bacteria > Patescibacteriota > Microgenomatia > UBA1406 > GWC2-37-13 > GWC2-37-13. The sequence goes on along the minus strand of CAZVQH010000068.1, from coordinate 4,461 downwards.
AAGCCTGGCATTATTGGTGACCGGTAGCTCTGTGACTTTGAATCCCGCATAGTAAACCCCGAGAGGGAAAAATCTGAAATTATTGCCGTAAAAAACAAACCCCGACAAAACCGACCGCTTGAATACCTTAAAACCGCAGTTTATGTCTGAGTATGGAGATTCCAAAAAATTTTTGAGGAATTTTTCAGCGAACAGTGAGTAATAGCCCAATATCAAGTTCTCGCTATGGCGCCCCACCCTGATCCCGTTCACAAGATCAAATCCCGAATCGATTTTTTTGAGCATTGCAGGTAAGTCTTTAGGGTCGTTTTGTAGGTCCGCGTCCATAAAAACTATCACGTCCCCCCGCGCGGCATCAACCCCCGTTTTAAGCGCCATCCCTTTACCGAAGCGTTTCCTGTGGATCATGACCTTTACCCCATCGCTTTGCCGGATTGATTTGGCGCCGCCGTCATCCGACCCGTCATCAACGAAAATGATTTCATATTCCCTTTTTATTCTGGCAAGTTGCAGGAGAAGCTTATCCAAAAGCACCGGCAGGTTTTTTTTCTCGTTAAAGAACGGAATAATTATTGAAATCATATTGGTTATATTTCGCTGTCCTCAAATAAAGGTTTATCGCCTGTCTTTTTTTTGAAAACCTGAATATCGTTGTCATCCGTCAGGATCATTTCGTAATCATCGTTATCTTTCAGGTGCTGATAGAATTTGACAGGCAAAGATCCTGAGCCCAGATCGCCGATTTCCTCAAAATCTATAATAACATAGTCGTAGCCGACATAGGTTCCCAGTTTGGACTTTATCACATCCTCCTCAGTCTGCCCCATAGCCGAGAAAGCCGTATCATAAAGAAAATTGTGATAATATCTGCGGTTTGTAAAAAACGGCGCCAGACGGGGAGTGGTCGAAAGTTTTATATTATCATCTTTAAGACGGGACATCAAAAAGTTCAGGGTCCTTTTTTTGACCGGATCAATTTCCCTGTATGAAGCCGGACGCTTTACGAGGGGAGACGGCACCGGATTGTAATTTACGAAACTCAGTATATTCATAATAATAAAGATGACGAAAACCGTTCCTTTTATTTTCTTGTTTTTGAAGCGGGTGTCGAAATTGCGGTAACCGATTATGAGACTGTAAAAGAGGACAGGCACAATAAGCGAGCTGTAGTGGAAATGGTAGGCGCGCATATTAGGATTTATGCTGATCGTGTTGATTGCCCACTCCGGTAGTGCAATTAATAGGGAAAGAGGTGAAAAGACCGCATAGAAAACCGGAGCTATCAATCGCAACGAATAATTGATCGAGTCATCTCCCAGTATCATGCCGAACACATATCTGGGCCGTATCAATACATTTACAAGTACCTTCGAGGGACTTCCGCCCAGGGTTTCGAAATACTTTAGGGCAAAGTGATCCTGCTGTCTGAAGTAGGGGATAAGGACGTACACCGACATGACAAAAAACACACCCCCCAGGATTGCGGTTGCGATCGCGGTTTTTTTCTCTCCCTTTACGAAAAACAGATAGAACCCGAACATGATGACGATCATACCGACATGCTCTTTGGTGAGAAGCGCCAGGACCAGGAATACGAAGTAGGGGATCTGCTTTTTGACAAGATTGAAATAAAATGCGAAAAGCATAAACGATGTCGCCAGGGTAACGGCGTGAAAATCAAAAAGAACCGCCCGCTGGTTCTGAAAAAACAGAAGATACAGAAGCGCAAACACGAGGGAAATAAGTTTTTTCTTCAATATCCGGTTGGCGATAAGATATACCGCCCAGGCACCCATACCCACTATGAGAACCTGACCGACCAGCAAAACCGACGGGTCACGGTATATCCAGTAAAAAGGCGCAAACGCAGCCAGTATCGGATCGAAGTGGATTGCAAGCCTGTTGGCGTTTCGTCCGAGTTGCTGATTGGTCATTTCAAGGAAACGTCCGCGGGAAGTGTTATCAACTACCTGATTCATTATCCCCAGGTCGTAATAATAAGAATGCAGAGTCAGGTGACGCTTTATGCTCAAATACGAAAATACAAGTACAAAAACGGATATGGCCAAGCCCAATATTATTTCAAATTTGTATTTTTTCATTTGTTTCCCGAGTGGAACTTCTCATGAATCTCCTTAAGTCTAACATTTGTTACGTGAGTATAGATCTGAGTCGTTGAAATATTCTTGTGCCCAAGCATTTCCTGAACGGACCTCAAATCCGCGCCGTGGGAGAGAAGGTCCGTGGCATAGGAATGACGGATCGCATGAGGGCCGATCCGGAAAAGAATTCCTGCCTGTTTCCGGTATTTGTCAAGCATCCTCTCAATTGAGCGGACAGAGAGCCTCAACTTCTCAGGCGTCAAATCGCTTCCGGCGGTCGGACCCGAGTACCTGATGAATAAGGGTTGGTACGGATCTTTACGGGTTGCGATGTATTTTTGGAGCCAATCTTTAGCGTGGAGCGATAGGAAGACCACCCTCGCTTTTCCGCCCTTACCGATGACCCCGAATTCTCCCGCCTGAAGATTGATCTGCTCCCGGTTGAGACCCACAAGCTCCGAGACACGAAGCCCCGTAGAGAAAAGTACCTCAAGAATCGCCCGGTCCCGTAACCCTGTCTTCTCCTTCAGATTTATGATTTTGAAAAGCCTTTCAAGCTCTTCTGGCGACAAGAACTTAATGTTTCGATCACGACTTTTACCCAATTCTATCATCTCGGGAGATAGTACCGCCATCTTCTGTTTTATGAGGTAGCGGAGGAAGCTCCTGAGTGCTACCAGGAAGTAATTTTGAGTTTGGCGCTTCAGGACGCCCTTATATGGGTTCTTATATTCGTGACTTATGAATAAACGGAAACTCCGGACTATAGCATCGTCTATTTTTTCCACTTCAAAGTCCTTGTTCTTCTGCGATGCGGTCAGCCATGACTTGAAGAAATTAAGGTAGTATCCATACATCCGAACAGTCTTTAGCGAGAGATTACGGTCTAATTCGCAATATTCAAGAAAGCGCAGAATCGCCTCATTTACTGTCATAGGTTCATATTAAACGACATCTCGGTCAAATTCAATATGTGTTAGAATATTTTATGCTTAAGGATAAGTTCTGCATTTCGAATAAGAAGCTTTTTTTCATAACCATAGTTTTCATAATTGCCGCAATCTTCAAGCTATCTACATACGTCAACAAAAATAAGAATGTCCAGGATACCAAGGCTGTCGTGGGAGGAGACATCGTCAAAAACAAGCAACCCTTCATGGTTGCAATCAGCCTGGACAAGGAGTTCAACCCGGTCAACCGTGAAGAATATGTGGAGTGCACCGGAACCTTGATAAACAAGGATTGGGTGTTGACGGCCGGACACTGCCTGCTTGGAGACATGATAAATCTCGACAAGTCAAAAGACCCGAACGCCTACTACCACAAGAATTACCTTCCCGGAAAGTCCTTTCACATGTATATCGGCAACAATGACGTGCGGACCGATCGTCTCATCAACCGGGTCGAAGCTGAGGAATATTTTTTCTACGACCGGGACGTCGTGAATCAATATTATCGCAAAGGCCAACCCCTGCCAAATGACATTGCCCTGATCAGGATCAACAAATCCTCAAATTACCTTGGCGCCAATTCATTCCCTTCAGTTCCGAGAAAGACAGACGCCTCCCTGTATTCAACCGGAAAAACGGTAACCGCCATGGGATACGGGTGTATCGAAATGAATAAGCCGTCAAACGGACCGTTGCACTATGAATTCAATAAAAAGCTCAATGAGGTTTCCGGCATGCCGATACTTGAATCGAAAGACTCGACGTACACCTATTCAAGAACCCTGTTTACCGTCGGTTGGCCTGTCGGGGACGACCGCAATTTAACCAAGAACATTTGCTCCGGGGATTCCGGCGGACCAGTCCTGACCGACAATAAAAAATACATCGTCGGAGTCAGCGCCAATTCCTGGTATCTGGACAAGAATCCTTTCTTTGCGACAAGGACAATAGATTTTGCGGATTGGATCGCAGCCACCGTATCCGCCAACAAAGCCTGCTACCACAAGAACAAGATTGTTTACAGCCAGAAATACAATTCCGGGATCGGGTATTTCCGGGACAATAATTACTGCGTCCACAACGCCGGCGATGACGAAAAGACGGGTTACAAATGCGACGGAAACCGCAATGCCGTCCTTGAAACCAATGCCGCAAGCCCCTGCTTCCAAAAAAAACTTCTGGATGTTTGCCAGTCCAAAAATTGGAAAGGGTACAAGTGCAGCAACATTCTCGAATACGGCAAAACCATGACGGACCAGGGAGTCAAATATTCCTGTATCTGTACCGTCAAAAACAGCTACCCGACACTCGAGAGAGTCAATTGATCAATTCAGGCAGTAAGGAGTGTTGAAGTAGTTGACTACCTCTTCCGTAATCATCAGGGTCGACGGCCTGGGCATCGTAAACTG
>CAZVQH010000067.1:0-4943 GCA_964629205.1 uncultured Gammaproteobacteria bacterium | reverse complement strand
ATATATGCGGGAGCCAAAATCAATCTTCCGAGCGATCTTAAGGCGGATTACATAAAAATTCCCTATCCATATTTCCTTTTGGATTTTTTCGATAAATACTACATCACGAGCAAGAGTCCGGCAATCAAGAGGATTTCACTTTTGCTTTATGACTTTTTTCTCAAGATTTCGGAGTTCCACTACGCGCTATATTTTGTCCTGAGGGAGTGGAAAACCGATCTTTACTATGTCTACCAGTGTCCGTTGGTTGCAACCATGTTCCCGGAAAAAACCGTCATCACATGGCATAATTTTGCACCCAAGCTCATCCATCCAAAATGGCTAATCGGAAGATACAGACGGGCAAAACAAATATATTGTTCTCAATTTTTAAAGAAAAAATTCACCAACCATTCGCCTGAATTGGTGGCGCCTGATGCCGAGGTAATCCCAAATAGCGTCGACACTTCCCTTTTTCGCCAGTATCCGAGGAAGAAGAACACAATAAGGCCGTTAAGTTTGGGATTTTTCAGCAATTGGAACCAGGAAAAAGGGTTTTATTACGCACTAGATATGATAAAAAGATTGAACGGCAAATACCAAAAGCAAATACGCTTCTATATAGCCGGATCGATAGACCTCTGGTCGCTGGCCGATTGGTCCATCAAAAAAGAGCGTGAGAGGGCAGAAGCCAAGAAAGCGGAGCTTGAGAAATTCGATAATATCGTTTGGCTAGGCAAAGTCAACTACAAAAAATTACCCCGGATTTATAACGCGGTTGACTACACACTCTTTCCTTCGCTTTGGGATGAGCCTTTCGGAAATGTGGTCATCGAATCGATGAGCTGCGGAACGCCCGTTTTGGGCTTTAAGGGAGGGGCATTAAGTGAAATGACCGACACTTTCCGCTATGGATATTTTTTTGAGAAGGACACGCAAAAGATCGATAAAAAAATAATTGATTTGATAAATAAAAAAACCTTCAGGATAAATAGGAAGGAGAGGATCAGCCTGAGCCGCTACACCGACTTACTTTTCAGCGATGCGGTTAGGGTGGAAAAATTATCCCGGATCCTGAATAGCTTATGATCTCGGTAATAATCGCATCATATAACAGGTCAAAAAAACTGAAAACCACAGTAGAATGTCTCTTGAAAAACAAAGCAGTCAATTATGAGATCATCGTCGTTGAACAAAGCAAAAATAAGCTAAAAAACCCTTTTGGCAGCTTGAAAAAAATTACATACATAAATACTCAGAAGATAAACAAATCGACGGCACTGAATACTGCGATACATAGGGCAAGCGGGGACATATTGGTATTTATTGACGACGATATAATCGTCAGTCCCCGATATCTTCATAGAGTTCAGAAATTTTTTGATGACAGGAAAAATAAAGATTATTCTGGTATATTTGGGCCGATATTGGCTTTTGAGCCAAAAAAACACCCCGGAATGTATTGTCCGGGGGTGTTTTTTTCAAGGCATTTGAGGGCCGACAAAAAGAGAATCGTTACCCGCAATTCCTTCAGCTTTAAAGGGCCAGTATTGCAGGGAAATAATTTTGCGGTAAGACGAGGGGTTTTTGACACGATAGGGTATTTTAAGGAGTATCTGGGTCTTAAACCGGGACAACTAGTCGTATCATCTGAGGATACGGAATTATTCTGCCGTATTCTTGAGGCGGATTTGACCCTGGTCTACTTACCCGACCTCAAGGTGTATCATAATCGCTGGCTTAAGCCTCCCGAGATGGAAATGCACGAAAGCCGGTATACCTCGGGTCTTGCATTTGTTTATTACCTTTACATCCTTCAAAACAGGCAGATAGTAAAAGGACTTCTATATCCCAGACTTGAAAACAGAATTTTAAGACGTGGGGCAAAATTACTGAAGTATCTGATTTCGTTCCGCTTCAGAAAGTTATATTACCAAAAGCGGGAGCTCATATATATTCTTGTCGATATTTTTTCTTTCGTTTCGGGGTTTTTGGCGGCACTGATTTCCGTGTTTATTTTAGGGAGCGGGAATGCTTCAGAATAATTTTTTTAGTTATGAAGGGGAGCTTCAGGTCAAAATGAGAGCAGATAAGGATAGTCTTTCCTTCTTTGTGGAATTTTTCGAGTATCTCATATGATTTTTTTTGGAACTCCCGGTCGCCGATCGCGAAAACCTCATCCAGTAGTAAAATGTCGGGGTTCGAGTGGGCGGCGATGGAGAATGCAAGACGGGTAAGCATACCGGATGAGTAACGCTTTAATGGAACATCTATAAAATTTTTCAGGCGCGAGAGTCTGATTATTTTATCCATGATCTTGACAAGGGATTCTTTTTTTATCTTGAGAATCGTGGCATTGATGATAATATTCTCACGTCCGGTCAGTTCTATATTGAAACCAGCCCCGAGCTCGATAAGGGGAATTATTTTGCCCGCAGTTAAAATCTCTCCACTGTCGGGTTCGGTAATTCCGGCGATAAGCCGCATCAAAGTCGACTTACCGCTTCCGTTTGGGCCCTCTACGACGATGAAGTCTCCCTGATTGATTGTTGCGGAAAAATTCTTTATGACTTGAAAACGCTTGAAAGGAAGAATCAGGTTTTTGATCCATTTTTTCAGGGTTTTGGGCCGCTCGATAAAGTAACTCTTATTTACATTCCTCAATATTATTGCTGGTTGTTTTTTCATATGAAGTCGGCGATTTTTTTCTCCAGTTTTCTGAAAATATATAATCCCAACGCCATCATGAAAAGACTCAGTATATATGCGGCGCCAAGCAATCCGAAGTTCACCTGTCCCTCAAACAGTATTCTCCTTGAAAAGATGATTATGGAGGCGAGCGGATTTACATATATAAAAAATTTGAACCGTTCCGGGATAAGCGAATCGGAATAGATTATGGGAGTGGCATATGAAAAAACCATGATTAGAACTTCGAATATTCTTCCGAAGTCACGGAAAAAGGAATTAAGTAGGGATAGAATCAAGGAAACACCGCTTGTAAACATGAAAAGCGGGGGAATAGTCAAAAGGACAAGCAATATGGAGGTGGGTGGACGGAAACCGTATGAAAGGTAGAATAGGAAAAAGATCAGAAACCCGATTGCCAAATCCGGAATTTTGGAAAGGACGTACGACAGGGGGAGAACATTCCGCTCGAAATTGGTTTTCGTTATCAGATCCCGGTTCCAGATCAGGGTTTCGCTCGCCAGACTGACACTTTGCTGAAAAAAGTTCCAGAATGTGAGGCCCGAGAACAGAAAGAGAAAATACGGAGTTTTTCCCACTTCGATTTTGACAAATATTCCCAGAATTATCGATAAAATCGCGGTTGTTGCCAAAGGATTAATCACGATCCACAGCGGTCCGAGGATAGAGGCGCGGTAACGGTATTTTATTTCCCTGACCGTGAAGACCTCCAGAAGCTGCAAATAGTAGATTAACCCGTCATTTTTTTTCATCGAGATATTTGTCCTGATAATAGCTAATTTTATTTTTTTTCATCATCCGCAAATACTGTGGTCTCATTTTAAGGCTTTTTCTATTTGTGAATAAGATATTATACACAGGCGCTTTTTCAATTCCCCGCTCCTTTTTAAGCGGAATTGACTCAAAGCTATCGAGCTTCTTCCAAAGGAAAACATTTGAAATGATATGAAAGTTGCCGATTCCGGCTCGGGTAAGGATATGTGAAACTTCACTTGGTTTCCTGGGAAACCGCTTCTGTTCGCCCCCGTGGTCCATATTGACATTAAGCATCTGTATAACCGCACCGCTTACGTCCTTGCGACTGGTTCGCTTCAGTTCAGCAAATAAAGTATTTATGGACTTAAGGCTGTATAGGGCATCAATCATAAAGAAGTAGTCAATAGACCGCTTTTTAAAGGGAAGATTATCATCTAAGTCGGCGCAGATAAGTTTTGTCCCGCTTCGGTGGTTATGGCGGGCAAGGTAGAGACTGATGAAATCGCGGTCGATGGCAATTACGTTTTCAGGCTTCATATGCCGGTAGTAATAAGGGAAAAATTGACCGGTGCCGCATCCTAAATCGACTAGCTTGCCGAACTTTTTTTTAATTATGCCCAGTCCAAAAAGGCCTATGAAAAATGACGGTAATTTCTCCCTGGATAATATGTAGCGGGAATATTTTTTGCTGTAGCCGAGAATTATCAATAGGCTGATGAAGCGCGCATAGCCAAGCGCTTTTATTAATCGGCCTGGATTAAACAATTTGAAAAAAATACTGGCAAGGGGCGAGAATGAAAACAAATAAAACCAAGGGCGCCGACTGATTATGGCATTTATAAGCTTTTCACGCACAAGATCCCGCTTCATGTACAGGATTCCCGAAACCGCGGGATAAAGCGTGCATGAACACGTGTAAATTGATGCTTCTGAGTCGATTCTATTGGCAATTTTGAGACTTTTTCGGCACTTGGGGCAGATGATTGCGGCGTAAGTATCAGCCATATTTAATTTTACTGTCTTTATATTATATCATTAATCAATGGGATCGATTTTTGAACGAATAATTGGCGAACGCAAAGATTTTTATTTCGTATCACCACACATTGATGATGTTATTTTTTCCTGCGGGGCATTTTTTGGAAATCTTGGATTAAATAGGAAAAACAGGCTTAAACTTATAAACGTTTTTACCAAGGGTGATACTAACTACAAAACTTCCTTTAACCGGGAATATTTGAAGAAATGCGGTTTCGATAACGCCGAGGATTTTTTTGAGGCAAGAAAGGCGGAAGAGCGGTTGATTGAGTTAAAAACTGGGGCATCAGTAGTAAATCTCGATTTCGTCGATGCCGGGTGGCGACTTAGGAGCAATGAGATGATTTTCGCAAGAAACGACAGTGACTTGGACCCTTCCCTTTTTAAAAAAATCGCCGAAAGATTGGAGAGGATTATCAAAGGCACAAAAGCCGATTCCCTTATTTTCCTTCCGGTCGGGG
>CAZVQH010000066.1:0-5002 GCA_964629205.1 uncultured Gammaproteobacteria bacterium | reverse complement strand
TATCAAACCTGATTCCTCGTCGCGTCTGAAGGTTTCAGCCTTGCCAATGTCATGAATCAGGGTCGCAAATCGGGTTATCGGATCAGCGGACGGACAATGCTTTAAAGCCTGGACGAGATGGGTCCCCACATCATAGATGTGGTGCCTTTTAGGACTTTTTTGGGGAATCATGAAGCATATATCGACTTCGGGAAGGATGTAGGAAAGTAATCCGGAGTTTTTGAGAAACACAACACCTTCTGACGGATAATCGCTTGATAATATCTTAAGGAATTCATCCCTTATCCTTTCCCAGGATATATTAGCAATCAACCCCGCGTTTTTTTGGATCGAAACCCGGGTCTTATCTTCAATCATGAATCCTAACTGGGAAGTGAATCGAATTGCCCTCATAAGTCTTAGGGCGTCCTCATTGAACCGTTTGTCCGGATCGCCTACGCATTTCACCTGTTTCTTTATAAGATCCTCCTGACCGCCGTAGAGATCGATTATCCGGTCACCGTCATAAGCCATGGCATTAATCGTAAAATCGCGACGGGATAAATCCTCCTCAACGGTCTTTGCCCAGATAACGGAATCAGGGTGTCTGTGGTCCTTATATGCCCCTTCACTCCTGAAGGGCGTAACCTCAAAAAGATGTTCGCCGGCCTTAACCGTAACTGTGCCGTAGTCATTATGATAGAAAGATTCTGGAAAGAGCTTCTGAATTGCCTCAGGATGAGCCGATGTGGTGAAATCCCAATTCGTAACCGGCTTGCCCAGGACAAGATTGCGCAATGCGCCTCCCACAACGTAGATTTCATATCCAGCTTTCTCAAACCGGGACATGAAAGCTGTGACTTCAGGTTCAAGTTTTATCATATTTACAATACATATTATGATACCACAGGCCTTTATAGAGGTCTGATTGTTCCGACAATTTTTTTGTATTCCGGAACGGTAATCCGTTCATATGCTTCCTTAAGACTGTACCAGCGGGCGTCATAATATTCTCTCCTTATGTATTTAAAATCCGCTTTTTCAACCGTTACCAAATACCAGATATCGTAATGGACCTTGCAGGGATTGCGCGGATTGGAGCTTATATCTTTTATTGATAAACTGAACTTTTCAATTTGTCCTTCATTCACGTCGTAATCAAGTTCCTCTCGGAACTCCCGAATCACGGTTTTTATTGGATGTTCGCCTGTGGCGATATGACCGCCGGGCGGTATCCAGCTATCGGCTTTTATATGGTGCCCAAGGTAGATCGAGGATCGGTCGGTCGTTATTGGTATAAAAAAAGCACAGATATGTTCATCTATATTGACATCTTTGGTCAGTTTGTCCGAATGGGAGATTTTCTCAATGAATTTTCCAAAAATTTCCTCGTCAATACCGCGTCCTTTGAATTGCAATAATTCGTTTATTAATAATTTTGAGTAGGCGTTCATCGGGAAAGTGATTTCAAAATATCAATATTCCTTTTGTCCGGCCCGGCTTTATCAAATCCCGGAGTCTCGATTATGAAAGGGAGGGGAGAAGTCTTTTTGTGGTTCAGGATTGTTCTGAATTCCCCAAGACCGATTGTACCTTGTCCGATATTTTCATGGCGGTCCCGGCCGCTTCCCAAGGGGTCGCGGCTGTCGTTCCCGTGAAATAATTCAAGGCGATTTAGGCCTATAAGTTTGTCGAAAAGTGTCAGGAATTGTTCAAGCTTTGTTTCCGTTGAAAGGTCATACCCGTTGGAAAAGAGGTGGCAGGTATCAAGGCAAATTCTAATCCGATCACTGTCGACATCCTTTACGATCTCCGCAATCTCCTCAATAGTTTGCCCGATTTTACGCGAACCGGCATTTTCAATTATAAAAAAAGCACGGGGATCGGATTTCTCCAGAATCTCCGCAATGTTCTTGATGAGAGTATGATACTTTTGAGGAGTCTTTTCGGTTTTATATGATCCCAGATGAATAATGGATCCGCGTACTTCCATTTTTGGCGCAAGATTGAGTTCGTTGATAAGGGACAACTTGGAAAGATTGCCTATTCGGTCGGGGTCTGCGAGATTGACAAGATAGGAAGCGTGAAAATATACCGGTTCAATCTTAGTTTTTTTCTTTGCCTCTATAAATAACTCTATCTGCGCGTCATCAAGTTTTACAAAATTCCATCCACGGGGGGAAGATGAAAATATCTGTAAGCATGTGCCTCCGATTGAAGTAATCCGTTCAAAAGCTTTATCGTGACCGCCTGCAATTGACATATGAGCCCCAAGATTATTCATAGGGTTTGCATGATTCGACTTTTAATATTGGTGGGGAATTCCAGGGTTTCAACACCTGCCTTTTTAATCCATCTATGCTCCAAAAGCTTCTTTTCAAGCTTAACCCCAAAGCTCGTAGGTTTGCATAAAAAATGCTGGGCATGATAAAAGAATCCCGAACTCTCAAAGACATCTTCACCTATCCAGTTGAGGGGGAAGATTTCGAGGCCAACCTCCTCCATTACTTCGCGTTTCAATCCGTCAAGGATAGCCTCATCCGGATTGATCTTGCCTCCCGGAACAGTCCATAGGCCTCCGTCTATTTTTTCAAAAGGGGACTTTCTGACAACCAGTATTTCCTTTTTCTCACTTACTATGAAAGCTCCCACAGCAAGGATTACATGATATTTTTGAAGCATGTTTAAATTATATCAATAAAAACCTCTTGACAAATTAGCAGACATATTTTATGATTGCTAATATGCGCCTTTGCTCTTGAATAAGTTGAGAGCTTCGGCAGCACAAGGTGGAAGACTTAACCCAAAGACAGGTAGACATACTTAAGGCGATAATAAGAGAATATTCCGAAACCGGTTTGGCGGTAGGAAGTGACATTCTCGAGAAAAAATACAAGTTGGGAGTATCTCCGGCGACTATAAGGAATGAAATGGTCGAGTTGGCAAAAAAAGGCTATCTCAAGAAAAATCATTTTTCCTCCGGTCGAATTCCGTCGGCTCGCGGCTTTAGGTTTTATATAAAGCATCTGATGAAGCAGAAGGAGTTATCAACGACCGACGAGGTCGCATATAAAAACAGCATATGGGATGAGCGCGCTGAAGCTCACAGGTTGCTTTCCCAGGCATCAAAGGTTTTGTCTCAAAAAACGGGATTACTCGCCCTGGTTACCACCAACTACGGGGATCTTTATTATTCGGGGGTAGCTAATTTATTGTCCCAGCCGGAATTTTTGGATTTGAACACATCAAGGGTTTTTTTTGGAAGGCTTGATGAATACACTTTTTGGGATAGGATTTTGAATGAATTTTCCTCCATTGAAGATCCAGTCATGTGCATGCTGGGGGAAGAAGATTTCCATGATTCGGCGTTTGATGGTTTTGCAAGCGTTTGGGGGGAGTTTGAGGGTAATAAGATCAAGGGTATGGTCGGAGTCGTAGGGCCAAAACGAATGTATTATGAGGAAATAATTCCCCAGATAAGGTATTTTTCCAAATTAATTGAAGACATTGTTAAGGAGCAGGGACTTTAATTACTATGGATGATAAAAAGAAAAAAAGCGATATAAAAAAACCGGTTGACGTTAAGGGCGCAGAGAATACCGTGGAGTTGAAACGTCAGATTGAGGAGTTTAGGAATAAATATTTGAGGGCGTTGGCAGACTATCAAAATCTTGAAAACAGGGTCAGAAACGAGCGGGAGGATGTAGTCAGAAACGCCAATAAAAACCTGATCCTAAAACTGCTTCCGTTTCTTGACAATCTTGAAAAAGCCGAAATTTTTGTTAAGGATCCGGGGCTAAAAATCGCCCGGGAACAACTCGAAAAAACACTGAATGAATTGGGGGTCGAGGAGATTCAAGTCATCGGACAGGAATATGATCCATATACGGCGGAAGTCATTGAACTGGTCGAGGGGGAAAAAGACAATCTCGTTACAGAAGTAATCAAACGAGGTTACAGGATAGGGGATTCGATATTAAGAGTTGCTCAGGTCAAAGTGAGCAAGAAAATCAGTTAAAAATTTAATCAAATAAATAAATATGGCAAAAATAATCGGAATCGATCTCGGAACAACAAATTCTTGCGTAGCTGTTATGGAGGGTGGAAAACCCAAAGTTATACATTCGGCCGAAGGCCGCAACGTCATACCGTCAGTGGTTGATCCGGTCAAGAGAATCGTCGGAGATGTTGCCAAGAGGCAGATGGTTGTCAATCCTAAAAACACCATTTTTTCAATAAAACGTCTTATGGGCCGCCGATTCAGTGATCCCTCAGTAGCGGTAGACAGCAAATGGCTTCCATATTCAATCAAGTCAGGTCGCGATGATATGGCTGATGTTGAGGTGAACGGAAAAACATATACACCCCAGGAAATATCAGCACAGATTTTGCAGAAAATTAAAGCAGATGCGGAAGCATACTTAGGTGAAAAAGTTGATAAGGCGGTTATTACCGTGCCGGCATATTTCGACGACGCCCAAAGACAGGCTACGAAACAAGCGGGCGAGATCGCCGGTCTCGAAGTCGTGCGCATAATCAACGAGCCAACAGCCGCTTCACTGGCTTATGGACTGGATAAGAAACATGCCCATACGATCGCGGTTTATGATCTGGGAGGCGGAACTTTCGATATTACTGTTTTGGAGCTTGGAGAAGGTGTGTTTCAGGTCAAGGCCACAAACGGCGACACTCATTTGGGAGGTGATGATTTTGACAAAGTCATTCTTGATCACATAGCCGATGAATTCAATAAGGAGAATGGAATTGATCTAAAGAAAGACCCCCAAGCACTTCAAAGACTTAGAGACGCTGCCGAAAAAGCCAAAATCGAGCTTTCTTCAAGTCTGGAAGCCGAGATAAACCTTCCGTTTGTTACGGTGAGGGACGGACAGCCGTTGCACCTGGTTATGAAACTGAGTAGGGCAAAACTTGAATCGTTGGTTCTTCCGCTTGTCGAGAAGACATTCGAATCGGTCAAGGCTTGTTTAAAGGATTCAAAAGTCGAGACTTCAAAAATAGATGA
>CAZVQH010000065.1:3153-5066 GCA_964629205.1 uncultured Gammaproteobacteria bacterium | reverse complement strand
GGGGTAGATCTTATTCCATTCGGACTACGCGATGACGGCCTGATTATTTATCGGGACGCTTCGGAAAAAGTTCATCCATTAGGATTGAAAAGAGCTGAAACAAAAAAACCAATTCCAAATTTTTTTTCCCAGACCAAGATTAATCTCTGGGCTGAATCGTTATCTCAACCTATAATTCTTAAAGACCTGATCGTCGGGTATCATTCAGCCAAATAATCTATAAATTTCGCCCGCAATTTATATCGTCCCTGCCAACGGTCAATTTCAAGATTATAGACAATGTCGACCTTGAGTCCTCTGGATATTTTTTCAAAAATGTTTGCCTTATTGAAGGCAATGAATTCCAGAGAGCCGATAACAATCTTGAGGTGAGTGCCGGTTTTTCCAAAAATATTGGCATCCGTAATCACGCCCGAACTGACAAAAACAGGGCGCGGGTTTCCGACTCCAAACGGTTCAAGCGAACTAAGGGCTTCGGCAAGTTTTATTGTCACTTTCGATATTGGTATTTTTAAATCCGCCGTAATCGTTTTATCCAAATCCTTCTCATTTATCAAATCATCAGCTTTTTTTTCCGCATCGGAAATGAACTGTTTTATTTTTTTCGCTTCAACCGTAAATCCGGCTGCGGCCGCATGACCTCCAACGTCGATGAGGTTATCCTTAAGCGACCTGAGAAAATCGGTCATATGAAATGCCGGTATGGACCGGGCAGAGCCCTTATAGAATCCGTCATTCTTGGTCATGATTATTACGGGACGATAGTGGATTTCAAGAAGCTTGGAAGCGATAAGTCCTATTATTCCCTCGTTCCAGTGATCGGACGTGAGAATAATTATTTTACCTATTTTTTTTGGGAGCATCTGTTTGGCTTGGTCAACCGATTCCTCAACCAGACCTTGCCTTTTGGTATTGATGTCTCCGACTTTAAGGGCTAGTTCCCGGGCCCTTTCTTCATTGACAGTACAAAGCAGCCTTAAGGCGTCAATAGCATGCTCGAGTCTTCCGATTGCATTTATGCGGGGTGCGATTATAAATCCTACCTCATAAGGCGTGATAGGCTTACCTTCTATTCCGGATTGCTTAAGGATATGGACGATCCCGAACCTTTTTATCTTCGGAAATGTTTTTAGACCATAAGAAACAAGGGCGCGTGATGGTCCAACAAGCGGAATAAGGTCGGCGATAGTCCCAATACTGGCAAGCGCCGCATAATCGGAGGCAAAATTATCACCAAGTTTGGCGATGCCATTTGTGGCATTATCCTTAAGGGCGTCATAAACAGCCTTCGAAAAAAAATAGGAAACGCCGCTTCCCGATAAAACCGGGATGTGAAATATTGCCTCGGCTTTTTCGGGTATTTCTTCACCCTTCAAGTGGTGGTCGGTTATGATTATCTTAACACCACGGGAAGCAGCATATTCAACCTCCTTTATTTTAGTTATGCCGTGGTCAACGCTTATGATAAGCGCGGGATCGAACTGGGAAATTACGTTATCAATTCCGGTAACAGAGAAGCCATATCCTTCCGTCTTCCGATCCGGAACATAGGGCATAACTCTGAATCCGAGAAGATGCAGGGTTTCCCAAAGAATAGCCCCCCCGGTTATTCCGTCCGCGTCATAGTCTGTATAGACGACAATCATTTTCTGCTGTTTTTTTATTTCCTTGAGCAAAGTAATTGTCTTCCTGAAATAGCTTTTATACTTAGCGTCAAAATCCTCGAGGCGTATATCCATGGGAGAGGGCGGATTCATGAACTCTTTGGAATTATTTATTTTTCTGATTCCAAGAATGAGTTTTACCAATTTGTCCGCATCGACATCATCACTGGATTTGATTTCGTGCTTAAACGTTATCTTCATTTTTTGGTGGCGAAAGCAGGCTTGAACTTGTCAATTTCTGACCGAGGG
>CAZVQH010000065.1:0-3143 GCA_964629205.1 uncultured Gammaproteobacteria bacterium | reverse complement strand
CTTTGATACTTGGGATGACTGGTTGTATGCATTTGTAATATGCTTGTTTAATACAAGAAGGTTTTCTTCGGTTCTTATATAGTCTTTTTTTATCGCATTAAGGAGGGTGATTACCTGCTTGGCCTTTTCTTCGATCTTCTGGCCCTCAAAGGAAATGAGGATCGCCTTTATGTAGGCATAAAAGCTCATCGGGGAAACGGGAAGGACCATTTTTTGTCCTGCCAGATCGAATAATTCTTCAGAGTTTATTATCTCGTAATAAACATTTTCCGACGGAATATACATAAGCGCATAATCCACGGTTTTTTCATCCGGGAGTATATATTTTCTGGCAATGTCTCCGATGTGTTTCTTGACGTCGGACGTAAATAGTTTTTTGAAAGTTTCCCGCTCTTTGGGATCGGTTGATTTCGCGTATTTCTTGAAATTTTCCAACGGGAATTTGGAGTCTATGGGAATCAGTCCTTGGGAAGTCTGAATTACAGCATCAACTTTTTCCCCGCTTCTGAACCCATACTGGAGCTTGAATGATCCTGTCGGGAAGTACTGTTTAAGCAGGTCCCTAAGAATTTGCTCCCCGATATTTCCCCTAATTTTCGGAGACGACAAAAATTCCTGGAGTTCTCTCATAGATCTGCCTATTTCGGAAAACTCGCCTATATTCTTCTGCACCTGGGCAATCACATAAGCAGCCCGGTCGAGCCTCTCGTTAAACATCTGCATCTGGGAAGTGAGCTTTTTGTCTACTGAAGTGGTTGAGCTCTTGAGCCATTCGACCAATTCACCTGAAAGTTTGGTTTTTTCTTCAAGACGGTTTAACCATGTACGGATAATGACGAGAATTAAGACAAATAATATTACGGCGACTACGATAGTTGGATCCATAAAGACAATTATACCCCCCCGCGATTTAGATCAGGCCGCCATTTTTGAAGATTTTTGGCTTTAGCCAATCCGAAGGATTTTTTTGTTCGAATCCCGGATCTGAAGGCTGTTTTTCCTGCTCTACTTTTTCAATAGGCGTCGGTTCGGATTCGCTTGATGGGGCATGGGACATGATCGGAGGATTGGGTTTGGAAAAAACGGGTTTGGGAGCTTCCGGTTTTTTCACGAGTTTTTTTATGGCACCCAACCTTAAAAGTGTGGCAATGTGTTCAAAAGTCTCGGCGGAAACAGAATACGAAGTAAAATTATTGGTGGCAGCCGAAATTCCGGAATATAAATTAGTAGCCATATCGCGATCGACTTCAATTTTGAGATCCTTGAGGACTCCCAGAACAAGTTCTGAAATAGACGAGGAGGTCTTGTTTACATAGTTGACGGTTCCGAAGAAGGAGTTGGTTAGATGACGGTCGATATTTATAATATCGCGACCTGTGAAATGACTTTGGTTATCGGTATATATCGAACCAAGATTGTTAAGTGTGGCTGAATCTATGACGATAATAAAATCCACAGTCCCTCCTGTATATGAGAAGGATACCTGTGACGGATCCAATTTTTGAAAACCAGGTCGGGGAGTGATAACAAGATTGAAATTGTCACCTTGAATATTGTAGTCTACCTTATCAATCGAGCCGTCCGAGTAGGGGAATGAAACCATGAGTGAGTCGCCTCCTGTTGCAAACTGGGATTTTATTTTATCGCTTCCGACAACATCTGACTGAACCGGTGAGGACGATGCAATGGTCACGTTTTTTCCGATTTTAGTCAGTCCCAAATATAAAGTACAGGCTCCGGAAACTGCATCGGGCGAAGGAGAGGGCGGAATCACAATTATGCCGGATGATCCTTTATTTACGATTTCATGAATTCGGCTTAGTACGTTTTGGTTGTTGTTCATATTCTATAGGATAGATTTTACCATATCTCCTATAGTGATGTCAAGTGGGGGTGAAAATACCATTCCTGCTTCCTGGTCCTTCTTTACCTCTCCCATTTCCCTTGCTCTTATTTTAAGGGATACAAGCTTGGTTTTGCCAAGAAGTTTGTTGTTGCGATGTATTTCCAGGTTGTCATTTAGGTTTATTTTACCCTTTGTCACCTTGACCCCATATATGGTTTCACCTTCAATAATAAATGTAGCTAGTATCTTGGCTTCACCTTTAAGGTGTTTCTCTTTTTCCTCTTTCTCGGTCATTAAGTCTGCGACTTCATTCAGCTCATCAAGCAGCTCATATATTATATTATAGGTTTTAATAATGACTTTCTCTTGAGTGGCAACTCCAACTGCCTCAGGAGATGTGACGACTCCAAATCCTATAACGATGGATTTGGTGGCTTTTGCAAGAAATATGTCGGACTTGTTTATTTCCCCTATTGCGATCAGTACGATCTTAACATTGGGATTTTCATCTAAGGCATGCTTTATAGCCTCGTAACTGCCTAGATTATCAGTTTTTATCACCAGGGACAGTTTTTTTTCCTTGACGGGGACAGCCATTAAGGCATCCATATCAACGGTTGTTGGGGTGGGAGCCTTGAGGGCTTCATCTGTAATTTCCTCAGGGTTCCTTTTATTGGTGACAATCGATCCCACCGTGGGCATACTTTCAAATCCTGACATCTCAAAAGGGGTTGATGGTAAAACTTCCGTAACGGACTTTCCCATATCGTTTGACAGTGATCTGACTTTTATCTTTTGATTTTGCTCAAAAAGCACATCTCCTATCTTGATTCGGCCATCTTTTATGATTAGAGATGGGGTAATTCCACGCCTGTCCTTTTTTGTCTCAATTATGTATGCCTGTACGGGTTTGTCGGTATCGTAGGTCAGGGTGAGTTCGGAAGTCATAAGCAATATGGTTTCGAGTAATTCCTTAACTCCCTTACCTGTTTTTGCTGATATTTCGGCAACCGGGACATTTCCGCCTTTTCCCTCAACCAGAATCTCGTATTTCATCAAGTCGATCTTAACCCGGTCGGGATTGGCGTCCGGAAGGTCGACCTTATTGATTGCGACAACAAACGGTATTCCAGCCGCTTTGATATGTGATATCGATTCAATCGTCTGAGGCATAAGGGAGTCTTTCGCATCAACAAGGAGTATAGCGATATCGGCAACATTGGCCCCGCGCGCCCGTATCTTTGAAAACGCTTCGTGGCCAGGGGTATCGATAAAAGTTATTTTACCGGTCTTATAA
>CAZVQH010000064.1:2503-5138 GCA_964629205.1 uncultured Gammaproteobacteria bacterium | reverse complement strand
CTGCGATCCAAACCGTCATCGAACAAACGCCGGGTTGGAACGATGCTTTTAAAGCGATGAACGCCACTCAGCAGGCCGAGGTAATCAAATCGATAAGGGAGATGGGGGCAGCCTCATTCGGAAGACGGATGATGATCGAAAAAATCGTCATTTCGCAGGAAAGCGGAAACTATGGTGCGGCAAAAAGAAGATATGAAGACGCCTCAAAGCAATTGACGGCACGCCAGGCTGAAAAAGCGACCGTTGATGTTCAGGTTTCAGCCATCGGCGGCGACCGGGCAAAGGTCACGGCAGATAAACAATCCAAGGAAAGAGATACTACCAATTTACACCGGGAACGGGACAGGCTTCAGGAACAAAAGTCAAGATTGGAGCAGCGGATGGCCGAACGGGAGCAGTCCTATATAGATGGCGGCAAATCAGGCACTGACCTTCAGGATGCTCTAAATGCCGATTCCCGATATCAGAAAATGGTTACGGATGCTCAGGCGATTGAGGATAAGATTACGGATCCGATGTCGGGAATTGATAAGAAAATAGGTGATGCTGAAGCGGAACTTCAAACACTCGAAAAAAATCTTCAATATTTTGAAAGAGCTGATAGATTGACGGCAGAAATAGAAGCCTTAAATACGAAGGTATCGACAACCGAGTCAGAAATGATTAATGCCAGGACCGCATTCGCGGACAGCATAAATAATCTCATGAAGAACCTAAACGGCGTAATGCCTGAAGCCGCCAAGGAGGCGATGAACAAATACAAGACAAGGCTGGAGGAGGCAAATCGGGAGAAGGCGCTGAATGAAGCAAAGGACAAAGAGGCGAAGGCCAAAAAAGAAGGGGATATGATAGCTCAAGCTGAAGCTGAAGTTGCCAAGGCTTTTGAGTTGAGATATCTGAAGACCGAAACCCAGAGAAGATTCAATAAATTATTTGTAAAGCAGGAAATACAGGTAGTTGATGTCGACGCCTTAAGCTCTGACTTCAAGGACACGATTAACCCTGCAGTCGGCACGAAAGGTGTCACCGAGCGTGTTCTTAATCTTGGGGGCACTCCACCCGGAAGCGGTTCAGGATTAAGTAAGGAAACGATAGATTATCTTACAGCCAATCCCAAGATTGCGGAAAAATTGGTTGAAAAAATGAGAATTCCGATTTTCAAGTCCATTTCAAGAAAAGCAGTACTTCATCTTGACCTGAGTGAGACTTCATTAAGAAGTATGGCCAGCTCACCCGACTTTGTCGAAGCCGCTAAGGCGGCAATAGCCGACAATTCGGAAATCCAGAAAGTCATTGATTCGGTATATAAATCAGGATTGGGCGGCAGTACCAATCTTGCCGAATCTCTGAAGAAGATGCCGGCGGGAGGTCTTTTGGGAATCTTGATGATGATTTTGGGCTTGTTCGGCAGTGGTCTATTCACAGCCAAGCCCTAAAAATTGACAACTGAGGTTATTAAGTTTAAAATACAAACTAAATATGGTAGATACAAACGAACCAGGAGCAATTGCAAGAATGGCCGCCAAAGGACTTAAAGGCGCACTCGATAAAATTGCCGAAAAAGGAGATGATTTGAGGAAGCCCGGATTCGTCAATGACGTTTTAAACGATGAGGGAGTCCAGGAAAGCGGAGCAAAACTTATAACCGCAAGCATAAACAATTCAGTTGAGGACATAACCACTCACGCCGGAGATCTGGTAAGATCTGGAAAGGAAAAACTCAATCCCGAAAACAAAACTTCATATGCCATGATCAGGGAAAATCTTGGTGCACCCACAGACTCTCTTTTCAAGAAGATAATGAATAATATATTGGGGCGCGTAATTGATGTCGGAACGGGTATTGCCGGATATATCGGGGCAACTTTTGTCAATAAGATCTTTGCTCCCGCACGTCCGGTTGAAGGCGGTGACGTTCACAATGTTTTCGCCTCGTTTATGTCCAGAGCTATCGGGGGAATGTCTCCCCGAACCGCGTAATTTAACTTATGGATAATAATAAGCAACTTTTTGACAAGATGGTCAGAGTCTCCGGAGATTTTTTAAACGGCGAGTTTTTGGACGAAAAGGACAAGGAGACCATAAGCAACGATTTCATAGACGGATTTTATAAAGTATTGAGAGTCGCCCTGGACGTCAGTGTCGACGATCAAAAATTTTCCCAATTCGTCGACAGCGGGAAAAAAGACGACCCCATCGAAACCGTCCGTTTTCTTATAACCACTCTTGATAACGAAAAAACATACACGCTGATGAATTATTATCTCATGAACTTTTTGGTCGCTTTCGGAAAAGGCGCCCAGGCGTCAAAGCAATCATCGGTTAACGAAATCCTCTCTAAAGAAAATCTGGTTCCCCAAGGATTCGCCTCCGTAGTTGACAGCTACAATAAACTTACGTCAGCATAAAGTTGTTTTGTGATAGCATATAAATATATGCAGGAAACCACCGAATCGGTTTTTGCCCCATCCATGCCTTCAGTTTCCAAATCGGTCGAAATGATGAATCCGTTTGCGAATTCCACGCCTCTGCCTAAGGAATATTTTACGAATCAAACGCCCGCCGAAAATGGAAAAATTGAGACCTCAACACCGTTTCCGGAGCGCTTTTCTATTATCGTGTCACCTTCGGGGAT
>CAZVQH010000064.1:0-2493 GCA_964629205.1 uncultured Gammaproteobacteria bacterium | reverse complement strand
TTTCCGGAATATAAACGGCGCAGCCCTCAGGAAGAAGATTTGATGAAGGTGATTGCCGATGCGGCAGGCGGAGACGCCCAAATGCTTGAGGCGATGAAGCAAGCCGCCGCCGCCGAAGCCGCAACTCATAATCCCCAGACACCTGTCAATGCAGAGCCAAAATCCTTGCTTTACAGAATCGGAAAAGGTGCTTATGGAGTGGTCGTTTTTATAGCAAGGCTTCTCGGCGTAAAACCGATAAACAACTGAAGTGGTTTATTTATCTTCTTCAACTCCCAAAAGTCTCAGGACAACTTCCTTTCGGTATCGCCTGTCTCCTCTGGAATTGATTCGTATTGCGGGCAATTTGCCTTTTTTACCCCAGCGCTTTATCGTTAGGGGAGAAATGCGCAACAGGTCGGCGACTTCCCTGATCGTCAATAAATCAGGAAGATCGTCAAGGGATACTTTTTTAGCAGATTTGTTACTAAGTGACATAGTTTGAATTATAAAATATCAAATGACAAAAATCAAATAGGAAGATGTTGTCAAATTATTTATACTCCTTATATAACTGGAGTATTTTGGTGCAGTAATTACCGGCGTTTCCGGTTCCGTAATCGTAGACGCAGACGCCGTGGTGTTTTTCGGCGGCTGTTTTGACGGCATCATCAGGCCAGTTATTGCAATCTTTCGGGGGGTTGCCGACCCGGCTCCGAGTTATGTAGGCGAAGATAAGTGCATTATCGAAAAGCACCCTCCTGTCTATATTTTTTGGAAGATGAGCTATCGTATGTTTTCGGCTCACTTCCTGTTCCCACTCGGATATTTGGATTATTCCCATGATTTTAATATCGGTCGGATTGCCGACTGCATTACGGCATTGCGTTCCCGCCTTGACGCTGTCTGACGGAACGATTCCGGTCTGGGTATGATAACCCAATCCGAAACACGGATCACCGGCTCCAGTTTTCCACCAACCGTAGGTATTATAGATCTTGATAACCGAAGGAGGATTACTATATTTAAAAAAAGCGCCGCTCTCCTGATCCTGAAAAGCCCGTATAAGGGCCGGAGGGAAACAGGTCCTTTTTCCAACCTCCTCAAATATCTCTTCCATCGTGCTGCCAGGCCGCGCATCCGCCGTTATTGCTGCCGGTTTTGGGGTCGCCGTTGGCTTGGGTGTATTGGTGGGTACAGGTTTTTTTGTTGGAGTGGGCGATAGATATCGCGTCGGAGTAGGAGCTCCGCGGGTAACGGCTGAAGTCGGTGCTCTCGACAGTATGGGTGCGGTTGGTAAGGACTGAGATTGGGTTTCGGTTGGTGTAGGCGGGTTCGAAATCGATGGTAGGTTGAGGGAATTGGAACCCGGGTCGACACTTCCCTGGGTTTCGGGGCTATCGGTTGGCGGGCCGATATTCAAGGAAAACAATTTAGTCAACGAAGAAGCATTGAACTTAAGTCCGGAAAGCATTCCCTTCATATTCTCCGCCTGGACCGACGCTACTTCCGGGTTTTCCGAAAAATAAGTGATACCCTGAACGATAATAAAGGAGAGAAGTATGGAAAGTACGATTTTAAAACGGTGATTTAGCATATTGATTTCCTAATATTATTAATATACATTATATATACACATATTATTGCGTTTCATTAATGAAAAATCATAGAGGCGAAATTGCCACTTTACTCACCTTAGGATTGGTGCTTGTCGGTACGGTCGTTACTATTGCAACTTCCTTGATTGCCAATAACCAGAAGAACATTGCCTCAAATCCACGCGCGGCCACAACTTACAGCTGCTGCAAAGTGTATGAAACCTCATCTTTGTGTAGTGGCGGAAAGAGGATAGTCAATATGGGAAACACCTATTCAAGTACCTGCGCCGCGAACAATCTCGTCGACTGCGCCTCGGTTGGCGGACCGACAGCAAGCGGAGCCTCAATATGTCCAGCTGCCGGTGCGGGTGGTGGAACGGGGGGGGCGACGCTTCCGGCTTGTGAATACAATTTATCTTTGGCAAAAGTAGAGTGTGGTACCAATAATTACACGTCCGATGGTTGTAAAGCAGGGACTTATAAGTGTAAGGGAGCTCCGGCGGTCAGTCCGCCACCCGCGACAATTCCGTTCACCTGCTCAACCGGGTCTCCGCAATCGGGAACATCGGCCGAGACATGTTCGGACATATGCGCTCCGAATAACTATGTCTCAGGATCCCAAAAAGTAGACGGCTCAACCCGAAACTGCTGCTGTTCCCAAGGGGGCGGCTCGTCAAATGCGGGTGAAACGATTACGCCGGACAGATTATGCTGCAGGCTGTATTCGTGCAATCAGTATGGTGCTCCGGCAGGTCAGAGGTTGGTAAAAGTAGTTGGTTATACCGGGACGCATAACGGCACTGCCGGTTACACAAGCTGCGCGACAACAGCTTATCCAAACACCCAGCAGTGCTCGACAATACCGGGCGCACCAACAACAAACGGTGCCGATGGCTTTGTTTCCTATCAATGTGAC
>CAZVQH010000063.1:0-5148 GCA_964629205.1 uncultured Gammaproteobacteria bacterium | reverse complement strand
GTAATATATGGTTTACTTATCGCTCGGCAACAATGTCATTAAGTTAATTTATCTTAAAAAAACCCTTCTCGGACAACAGGAAACCTCGTTCTTCGAAAAATCTTATGAGACTGAATTGTTGCACGACGGCGCGGTCGTTAACGTCGACCTTCTTGCATCCGCGATCAAGGAGGCGTTGACATCATCTGGCCGCATGGTTGCCGATAATCAGGTCTTCTTGATCCTTCCTCAGGAGGCGTTTTATTTCCTCAGAGCCCAGGTTCCGGTAGACATCGCCCCGTCCGCCATGAATTCATTCGTCTTTGATAAAGCCCGGGCTGCTTTTCCGGTCTCCCCCGACGACTGTCTTACCGCGTCATACATCAGGGAGACGAATGGAGAAAAAGTCATTACCTTCTTCGGCATTAATCGCGAAACTTACGATGCCTATCAGCAGGCGCTGTCGCTCATTGACCTTAAGATTCAATCGGTCCTTCCGACAAGTCTCGCCTACTTCAAACTCTTTGAGAAAACCCTTAGGGCAGAAAAAAAAGAGAATATTCTTTATCTGACTCTCTCCGAGAACTTGATCTCGGGATACCTTTTCGACTCAAACGGCTTATTGGAAGACAAGAAAATAGAGATCGCAAAAAACCCCGAAGACAAAATTGAAGACCTGATAAAAGTCAAGGTTGAAGAGCTTAAGGAGAGAGGGATAAAACTTAACCGGCTGATTCTTTCCGGGGAACCATCGGACAAAATAAGGCAGGATACATTCACAAAGGCCGTTTCCGTTTGGACCAACCCTCTCAAGCGGATTGTTCCCACTTTTTATGACGAATACCTGAAGATGCTTGTTGTCGAAAGTAAAAATCCATTTCCGATCTTGACCTTTGATGCATGCTTTGGCTCCTTTATTTTCGCAACCGAAAATAAGGATATGTCTTTTTTCAAAAACGGCTACAAGGCTCGATCCGGAAAGGGCTTTTCGCTTCCCAAATTCGGCCCTCCAAAAAAGGAGTTCGTGCTTTTCATAATTTCATTCGCTTTGTCATTCCTGCTTTTCTTCTTTGTCTCAAAAATGAAACTTCCCGACTTCTCAAAAAAGTTGACGGTTACAACCGCAACACCGACCCCAATTCCTTCAGCGACGCCTATCCCGACTCCCGCATTCAAGAAGGAAGAACTTAAAGTCCAGGTCCTGAACGGGGGCGGAGTTGCCGGAAAAGCTACCGACGTCAAGGCGATATTATCCGATAAAGGGTACGTCGATATCATTACCGGGAATGCCGACAATTTCGACTATGCCAAATCGGAAATTCAGGTGAAAAAATCCAGAAGCCAGGCGGCATCAATGATGATCTCGGACCTTAGGGACTACATAACCTCCCCCACCCAGACAACCTTGAGTGAGGAGGAGACTGCCGACGTCGTCTTCATTATCGGACAGGATTTCAAGTAACTGGAAAAGGCTTCTGTGGTATCATATGAGGGATATGGACAACAAGGAAGAGCTTGGAAAAAAACTTGAAAGCATTCTCAAAAAATCCAACCTTGAGGAGAAAGCAAAAGAGATAAAAAACCTTGAAGCGCAAACACTCTCCCCGGATTTCTGGTCGGACTCAAAAAATGCCTCGACCATAATGAAGAAAATAAATGATTTGAAGCGGGAAACCGAAGACGTCGAGATGATGCAGATTCTTTTCGAGGAAAACCAGCTTAAAGAGGCGGAAGAGCTTATAAACAAATACGAAATTCTGCTGTTTTTATCCGGACCTTACGATAAAGGCGGGGCAATTTTTTCCATTCAGGCAGGACAGGGCGGTACCGAAGCTATGGACTGGTCAAATATGCTTTTCCGGATGTATACGAGATATTTTGAAAAAAAGGGCTGGTCATTCGATGAGGTGGATCGCGTTGCGGGAGATGAGGCGGGAATCAAAAGCACGACAATAAACGTTACGGGAAATTTTGCTTACGGATACCTTAAATGCGAGGCGGGAGTGCACCGATTGGTCCGCCAGTCCCCCTTCAACGCCGATAAACTAAGGCAGACATCATTTGCTTCAGTCGAGATCCTTCCGCAAATTGAAGATAGGGAGGTCAACCTCAGGGAAGATGAACTTGAATGGCAATTCTACAGGTCGGGAGGACATGGAGGACAGAACGTGAATAAGGTCGCAACCGCCGTCCGACTGATCCACAAACCGACCGGAATCGTTGTCCAGTGCCAGACCGAAAGATATCAGGGAGCAAACCGTGAGAACGCCCTAAAAATTCTCCGGGCAAAACTGTGGAAAATAGAGGAGGAAAAACGCGATGCGACTATGAGCGGGTTCAAGACCGGAAAACTCGCCTCCTGGGGACGGCAGATAAGAAGTTATGTACTTCACCCATATAAGCTGGTCAAGGACCTCCGGACCAGTTACGAGGAGACCAATACCGACCGGGTACTTGACGGCGAAATCGACGGATTCATCGAAGCCTATCTCAAACAGCTCAAGTAACTCGTTTGAAATTTACCGTTTTTACTGCTATCCTGATTTCATATGGAACAATCAAATACAGGCCCGACCATTATTCGTGATTTCGGAGATGATA
The DNA here is from genome assembly GCA_964629205.1 of uncultured Gammaproteobacteria bacterium. Lineage (GTDB taxonomy): Bacteria > Patescibacteriota > Microgenomatia > UBA1406 > GWC2-37-13 > GWC2-37-13. Next base: position 2,568 of record CAZVQH010000063.1, on the reverse strand, counting down.
CTTCTTCAAAAATGAAACTGACTGTTTTTGTCGTCTTGCTGGTTGCAGCTATCGCCCTGGGAGTAGGGGCCGGATACGTACCCAACATGCTTACCAAAACCAGCTCGCCGACAAGCACCGATAACAGCGAGACGAAAAGTGCCGGAATCGTCGACAAGAAAACCTTCAAAGACTCGGCCGACGGAGTGTTGCGTGAAGGCGGGATTGACGGGGAAGGCAACTTCCATCTTGAACGTCCCGGAGGCGAATCTCAAAACGTATATCTGACTTCAACCACTGTCGATCTTTCCCTCTACATAGGGAAAAAGGTCAAGGTTTGGGGGCAGACTTTCACCGGTGAGAAAGCCGGCTGGCTGATGGATGTTGGATCTGTCGAGACCCTAAAATGATAAAATTTGATAAGGTAACCAAAAAATTCCCCCTTGGTAATATTGCCCTCTCTGAGGTTTCTTTTGAAATACAGGATAACGAATTCATTTTTCTGGTTGGCCCATCGGGTGCCGGTAAAACCAGTATTCTTAAATTGATACTTAAGGAGTCCGGACCAACTGAGGGCTCAATATTGATCAATGACTTGGATATTTCGGATAAAAATTTCTCTGACATTGTCGGTTTGAGGCGAACCATCGGGGTTGTCTTCCAGGACTTCAAGGTATTGACTGATAAAAATATCTTTGAAAATGTTGCCCTGAGTCTCAAAGTTACCGGGGCATCGAGGAGCGAAATAAAAACCAAGGTAAGGGAAGTTCTTGAAATGGTTGGATTGACGGAAAAATCCAAAGTTTTCCCTATCCAACTGTCGGCAGGAGAGCTTCAACGGGTTGCAATCGCCCGGGCAATCGTCGGGGACCGGAAAATACTTCTAGCTGATGAGCCTACGGGAAATCTCGATCCTAAAACTTCATGGGAAATAATGAGGATCTTCAAAAAACTCGAGGGAAAAAAAACCATAATAATCGCAACCCACAATACCGACATCGTCAACAGTTTCCAAAAGCGGGTTCTTGTCATGAAAAACGGCAAGCTTGTCAAAGATCACCGCAAAGGAGGATACGAAATATGAGAGAGGTTTTTTCATCATTGAGGCGGACACCTTACCAGACCTTCAGCGGTTTTCTTGTACTCTTTTTTACGTTGTTTCTGTCTTTAGTGCTTTTCGTTTCTTTAAGCTTCCTTCACGGCACCCTGTCGTACCTTGAAACAAGACCGCAGGTAACCGCCTATTTCCAGACCAAAACCCCGGAAAATGACATTTTTAAGGTCCGGGATGAACTGAACGCATCGGGTAAGGTGCTGTCGATAAGATATATTTCCCAAAAAGAAGCCTTCAACATATACCGGGAAATGAACAGGGATAATCCCCTACTGCTTGAGATGGTTTCCTCAGACATCCTCCCACCGTCGCTTGAAATTTACGCCAAAAAACCGATATTCCTACCCGAAATTGCCGAGTTCCTTAAAAAATCGGGTGGCATCGACGAAGTTCAATTCCAGAAAGACATCGTTGACCGGCTGCTTACTTTGACCAATACCCTAAGACAGGGAAGTATTGTTTTTTTCCTTTATCTTTTCATTATGTCCGTCGTTGTCCTCACAACTACTACCCTATTTAAAATTGCGCTTAAGAAAGATGAGATAGAACTCCTGAGACTTATCGGAGCCAGCAACTTCTACATAAGAAAGCCTTACATAATGGAGGGGCTGGTAATGGCCGGAATCGCATCAACATTCTCATTCATTATTATGATCGGAGTGTTTATGTGGGCAAGTCCTTTCCTGGGCTCATATTTGCAGGGCATTCCCAGCCTGACCATGAACCTGGTATTTTTTGACTTCAAGGTATGGCCGCTGAATCCGGTGTTTTTTGCATCCACATATCTACTATCCCTTCTTTTCGGTATGACTATAACAGTCATCTCATCCTTCCTTGCCACCAATAAGTACCTGAAAGTATAATTGCATAGATCAGGACATGACAGCGAAAAATAGTTCACCCAAATATCTTATAATTATGAGTGGAAGCTTATGAAAAAATTCGTCGGACAAATACTGGCACTATTCCTATTATTAGTCGTGTTGCGATCGTTTCATGTCTATGGAATTGAGTGCGAACTTGGTACCGATACCTCAGGGCGGAGTCAGGAAGAATTAAATGAACTCATCAATAAATGCGCAGCAAAAAAGAATGAACTTAGCCAACGCCGAAACACGCTATCATCTGAAATTCAATATATGGATACCCAGATTTATCTGACCAATCTGCAAATCCAAAATACCGAACAGAAAATAATTTCGACAGGAAAGGAAATAGATCTTCTGGGAAGCCGAATCGAAGGTCTTGACCAATCGCTTGATTACATCTCCAAATTATTACTCGATAAAATTGTCCAAACATATAAACAGCGCGAAATATCATTATTCGGACTGCTTTTCGACAGCCAAAATGCCGACGATCTCCTTACAAAAATAAAGTACGTTAAAACCGCCCGTGATAACAATCAGAGATTATTGGTGCAAGTTCAGGAAGCGAAATCTAATTTTGAGGAGCAAAAAAAAATGAGGGAGGAA
>CAZVQH010000062.1:0-5171 GCA_964629205.1 uncultured Gammaproteobacteria bacterium | reverse complement strand
ATATATGGATAATAAATCGGCCCTAATATCGAAAGTCGTTTTTTCGCTACTTCTTGTTGCCGTTGTCGGGCAGGTCGCTTTTTATCTTTATTCAAGCAAAAAAATCACCCCTATTGTGAATCAGCTTTCGCCTTCAAAATTACCCGGCCCGGGATTGGAAGACAGGAATCAAATAATTGAAAAGCTCAGGGATGAAATTGTGAAGCTTGATTTCATGGATGTTTTGAGCTATCTTCAGACAGCCCAGCTTCATCCGTGTCGTATTACCGAAAACTGCCTGGATTTTTATAACGCGACTGATGGTTGGTGGGCATATGTCCACAACGACAAAAGTCTGCCAATCCTACCCGGGAACAAGAATTATTTCGTATTGAAGGTGAGCATTAAGTCGATACCCGCTGAGGCCGGAATAACCATTTCTCCCAATAAAAACCTCGTCGATAACAATCCCCAGCACGTGTTCATAGGTATTGGAGACAATCACCACAGGCTCGTTGTTTATGCAAAAAGCGACCTGCATCCTGAGACACTAACCCTGGTTGATGAAATCGTTCCTTCATTCAGTACCATGTATGTTATTTTTGACAGGTACGGAAAGTATCTGGCCATTGCGGATGAAAACTTTTCCGTTTTCAAAAGATATGTCGATGTCGACAATGCAACTGGCGGCAAATTCCCCCAGGGAATTTTTCCGGAAGGAGTTGCTTATTTCGGATTTGGAATTTCTCCCCAAACCTATCTCTTTATGCCAAGAGCCCTATACGCTGCTTTTTAAAGCTTTTTTTCATAACTGGATTATAATTGGTTAGTCTATGAAATCGTTTTTTTTAAATTCATGTTTGGTATTTTTCATGGGTCTTTGGTTTTTTGACCCAAGCAACAAGCTGACGATTGTCTACTCCCTCCTCTATTTAGCCTTCCTTTACGCCAGATCAAAGAATTTGGGCCTGTCCCTGTCAGTGATGTTAATTATCTCAGGAGTCATCTTTACCGGCAAAACCCACTATATCCAATTGTTGGATTTGCGGGGGTTTTCCATGCTCAAAAGAGAATATCCCACATTAGCCTATTTCGCCCGGGTCGTTATCTCCTATATTGATATATTTTCATTCCTTTCATCGGCATTCCTGATTTACAAGTTAAAAAAAGGTCTGTTTCCGAAAATAGACCTGTTTGGTTTACTCCTCATCATCTACCTTTGCTGGTCAATAATAAGCAATATTGCCGCCTCCCCCAACATCGTCGTATCGCTCTATTACAGCCTTTTTATTTTGTATGCTCTGATACTTCATTTCGTCCTCGGTACGATAAGGGACAAAAAAAACGCCTTCGGTGATATCCTTCAGGTTCTGTCCGGAATCATAATTTTTGAAAGCTTTATAACCGTACAGCAATTCCTCAACTTTTCAACGATCGGAAAAGGGATCGAATCATTGCCGACACTGCCCGCTTTCGGAGACACGATAGATGAATATTTTGCCTTCAGGCCTGTCGGCACTTTTGTCCACGCGAACAACCTAAGTATTTATACGGCAAGTGTCCTTGTCCTTATTCTGGGATATTACTTGGTGAAGAAAAATAAATCTTTTTTGATTGCCTTTTTGTTCGGCCTTGTCACTTTCGTGCTCACTTTGAGCCGGACTGCCTGGATGGGGCTCTATATAAGCCTTCTTTTTCTTTTTTACCAGATCGAATACAAAATGAAGGTCGTTATCTGGCCGCATTTCAAGAAATATATTTTTGCGGTTATTCCGATACTTTTCATCGTTATGGTCTATGCCGGACCCAGAATAGCCAAAAGTATCTATCTTTTTGAGCCTTCAGGCGGAGGCTATTTGAGGGTAGAACAGGCCAAGGCGATTATGGAACTTTTTAGGGAGTCCCCCATTTTCGGCGTCGGGACGGAAATGAGTCTTGTTCGCGGAGTTGAGCAGAAATATAATGTGTTTATCTCTTTTCCGGAAAAAATCCACAATTTTTTTCTCCTTGAAATGGCTGAGAAAGGAATTGTTAATTCCTTCATATTCATAGCGCTGATTACGGCATTCTGCACCGGTCTTGCCGGAAAAATTAAGACGGCCACTAAGCCGAAAAAAATCATTTTATACTCCATTATGGGAGCAAGTTTTATTACTGTCGGTTCGGTTTTTTTCCAGCCGTTTTTCTTTCTGAATCTGGTGGTTATCTATTATTTTTTATATAATAACGCATAATGACTGCCTTAAGTAAACTTGCCAAATTTAAATTCAAGCCAACTTTATTCCAGTTTTTATTGGGAATCATTTTCCTGTCGCTCGTGTCCGGTGTATTCGTATTCCTATTCAGAAGCCAGCAGTCCGTAAACATTACCATCAAAGTCAATGATGATAGTGTTGTCTGGCCCAATGAGGGTGTCACCAGCTGGTTCAATAATTTCTTCTATCCCGGCATGGAGGAAAAGGATTCCCTTGGGTCATCAATTGCCCGGGTGGTCAAGGTCACTTCCTACGACAGTACCCCCCTCAAAAAAACCATATATCTCGATCTTCAGGTAAAAGCGCTTTACTCATCGTCTGACGATCGATACAAATTCAAGGGAAAAGACGTCCTGGTAGGCCAGATTATCCCCTTTTCGCTCAATGACGTCTGGGTTGAAGGCTTTATAACCGACGTGAAGGATAAGAAAAAAAATTATCCGAAGAAAAAAGTAACAATCGAGGCCAAAGTTATTAACCAATCGGTAATCTCCCCTGAAACCGAAGGCGTCAAACCCCATGTCGCCGACGCCATAAAAATCGGTGCTGAGATAGGAGATGGAAACGACACCATAATGAAAATCATCGATAAGAGGGTTGAGCCAGCCGTGAAAACAGTCGTTACCGAACGGGGTGAAGTGCTTGCCCAGAGAGATCCGATAAAAGTTGACGTATATCTGACGATTGAAGCCAATGTCAGCCTTGTGGGTGACCGCTATTATATTTTCAATGATATCCCGGTCTCGATCGATGCCCCAATTCCGGTTCACCTTAAAAACATTTCCGTATGGCCTATCGTAATCTCAATAAAGGAAGCAAAGTGAAAATGTCTCGACGTATTGTTATCATACCGCTTCACATCAGGCATGATTTCATGACTGATTATGTGGTTCAAACCTCAAAAATTCTAAAAAAGAACAATTTAGTGATTCTTTTTGATTTCCGGCTTCCATATTCATGGAAGGATATGCTTGTAAATAAGGGCTTCGTAAGCTTTTTCAGATCGATTGAAGCCATCTCAAAAAAACGTTCCGGAACAGTATATTTCCGCCCACTCTCCCTGCTTCCCTTCCAGTCAATAGGGGCGATATGCGAACTCAATAAAAAGTTAGGAATATTATTTTTGGACATCTTGCTCTCGTTTATAAAAAGAAAAAAAATCGTCTGGCGGTTTTATCCGGTATTGGATTTCGGAATAAAACCGATAAAAAATGCAAAATATGTTTACGACTGCATCGACTGTTTGAGCGAAGAAAAAAGAACTGCGCCGTATTTCAACGAAGAGAAGGAGATTGTCGGAAAAATGGATGTTATCGCTTTCAACTCCCCTGAATTAATGAAGATTAAGGGTATGCATTACCCGCAAATTAAGGAGGCGGTCAAGATTGAAACCGTCTGCGGTTGCGATGTAAATTTATTTACTGGAAAGCGTGATGGATCATTATCGAGACTCATTCCGAAAGAACGGAAAATGGCAATTTTGGCAGGACATATCGATTACAGGATTGATTTTAAACTCCTGGAATTTCTGATCATGGACAACCCGAGCGTAATCTTTATGATTTTGGGTCCTGTTGATGGTGATTGCCTGAATAAATTCAACCGTTTGTTCCGGTTTAAAAACTTCAAATACGCGGGTATCAAGCGAAAGTCGGATTTGCCCTCATATTTTCGTGCCGCTCGTGTTGGTATTATCCCTTATCTGACCAAGTATGACTTCGTCAAGTATTCAAACCCCATGAAAGCGTATGAATATATGAGTGCCGGGACTCCCGTAATTTCAACCGATATACCTCCGTTGAGGAACCTTCCTGGGGATATGGTATTCTGCTCAAACGACCCGAAAAAATTGTCCGCAAAACTCAAAAAACTCGCACTCCCGGATAAAAAAAATTTCAAAGGGTTTGCTGCAGTTGCCAAAAAATACGACTGGGAGCACAAAGTGGGGACAATTACTAACAAAATCACGAGCCTATGAATATGTTATTTTTATCTGATCTTGACGCCGCCGGAGAGTGGATTGCCACCCAATCCCATATCGAAAATCTGAAGAAAGCTAACCCAACGGTAAAGATATATCTTATTGCCGTTTCAAAAAACATCCGTCCGTATTTCTTAAAAAGAAGTTTATTTACAAAAATCCACATTATAAAGGCACGTAAATTTACAAAGCCGTTCAAGTCGTATCGGGAGACTGTCTGGCAAATCGTAAAATTCGCGATATCCATAAGGAATCTATTGTCAATGAATGTGCGGATTCATCATGTCATAGCAACTTATTACCTGGGTGCCCTTGGGTCTGTCTTCAGCTTAGTATGCCCGGGTTATTATTTTTATTTTCACGGAATCAGATGCAATTACAGAATATTTCCCCATAACGTCAACCACTTCATGATTTTTAATAAAATCCTGGAGAAAGCCGCTTGGGCGATGTCGAAAAGAATATTATCACCTGCTCGCTCCCCCCGTCTATTTCCGGCGTCAAAAATAATTTACCTTCCGAACATTGTCCGACAGGAGTTTATTGCCGACAATAAATATCCTTATTATAAAAAAGGCGGTTACATTGTTTATTCCGGCAGGCTTGCGCACGGAAAGGGAGTTTCCCGTTTGATTGCGGCATTCAAATCAATCAAATTCGATGTAAAATTGGCTATCTGTTATGTCGAAACGGGATCGAAGGCGGAAAAGGAGATCCTCTTGCGCTGGCGGAATACTCCCTCTGTAGTTTTTTATCGCAATTTATCCCCGCAGCGGCTCGTTTCTGTATACAAAAAATCCCGCTTGGCGATCCTGCCGTCCGAATTTGAAATCGCTCCGCTTTTTTATTTGGAAGCGATCTCCATGGGCTTGCCCATCATAACCAAAGCGCAAGGGGAAATAAATTCGTGGGCCGGGGAACTTGGCGCTTCCAATGATAAGCTATTCTTGAAAGAC
>CAZVQH010000061.1:2421-5224 GCA_964629205.1 uncultured Gammaproteobacteria bacterium | reverse complement strand
CACAGTCATTCGCCATGAACGTAAAGCCGGGAACTCCCACTCTGGACTTACCCGCCGATACGGCGACTAATCAGAGCTTACTTACATCCTTGAAGACAACCGCGACCGATACTGAAAGTAATAATTTGAGATATAAGATAGAAATTTGTACTAATTCGGGGATGACGTCAAACTGCCAGACATTCGACCAGACATCCTCCCAAACCGGATGGTCCGGACAGAATGCCGATACCAATACCACCTATACTTCAGGTACCCAGGCAACCTATAATATCCAGTCTGCCCTATCGCCGGCAACTACGTATTACTGGAGAAGCTATGCGATCGATCCTGGCGGGTCAAACACATGGAGCGCAACCCAGGGAACCCCGTATTCCTTTACGACCACATCCACCGATTACCCGACGCAATGCAGGATCGAAAAATCGGTGAACAATGATTCTGTTGTTGTTAAATGGAATGATAATTCCACAAACGAGGTCAATTACGAAATTCAGAAGAATACGGATGGCGGAGGATTTTCACTATTGCAAACCTTGGCTGCCAACTCCGTAAGCCACCAAGACAATTCCGTCTCAAACGGACACACCTACCAGTACCGGGTGGCGGTCATATTTACAGGATCTCAGTACTCTCAATGGTGCACAACCTCAACCATCACCCTCGGCCAGGGTAATTTGCATATGGAAGGAATAAATCTGGAATAAAAGTCAGTTTGAACCTTGAGAATCTCAATATAAATTAAGGTATCAAAATGCCTCTTGATTTTCAAAAAAAACTTATCTATTATGAATTTAGTAATCGTTAATTTGAGTTATGTTTACCAATCCCAAGACTGAGAAAGTTTTTCTTACCTTCCTCCTTATTCTGGCGGTGTTTTTTGTGGCTGTCGCCTATTATTATTCCCAGGTCAGGAAACTTCCTTTAAATACCGAAGTCCCCGAGCAGATGGTTGCCCAGACACCTGAGGAAACGGAAACAGCCGAAACTGTCAAGTTAAGCCCGACCTTGACCCCCACTCCAAAAGCGATTCCATCCGGAAAAAGAGGTTTCACGGTTTCGATATCCAGCAACGTCAAGGGCCCCAGAATCGGACGCGGGGAACTTGATCCTTATGATCCGGTCAGAAACGGAAACCAAAAATTGACAATCGAAGTCAATGATACGGTACCGGTTGAAAGCGTTACCGCGGTTCTTAAAACAGATAATAAGACTTCCCCCGTCTACCAATTGGTTCCCGATACCGAGGGACAGCTCAAAGGCAACTGGACCGGAGAATGGTCCGTTGACGATAGCTATCTATACACCTATATATTGACAATTGAAGCGCAGAGCGTGAGCGGCACGTCCAAAGTTGATATTACCTTAAGATAATCATGAAAAACAGATCAAAATTAATGGTTATTTTTGTTTCGACACTGATGCTCTTTGTTTTTCTTGGCCAATACAACCACGTTAATGCCGCATGCAACGCAACAGTTTCCAACTCATGCGCCTTCAACTATACGACCGATGGAATCGATGAAGGCGGAGGCTCGAGCAACAGCAGTAATCTGACCATACAGAATGGAGGCACGGTTACGGTCGCTTTCAACCAGACAATTGCCGTTGGCAAACTTACACTGTCGGGAGGAGCGGTTGTGATTATCGACGGCGGCCAAATACTACTTGGCACTCCTCTCTGGGTACCTGATTCAGACGGTGACGGATACCCGGACGAAGCCGCCCTGACGGCATCAAATTCTGCTCCCGGTGGCCATTATATAAGAAGAAGCACAAGTCAGGACATATCTACGCCTGACTGCGATCCTTATAACATAAACGTGAAACCCGGACAGACTAATTTTTATGCGACCGCGATCGTTGATGTGGGAGGCACAAGCGCTAAAAACGGAACATTTGATTATGACTGTGATGGAGTTGCCACAAAAGAAAACACGTCAGCGGCCGCTTATGCTTGTAACCAGACAAGCTGCGATGCCCACCATTACACGGTCACAACCGGCTGGGCGGACGGATCCAATCCGGCCTGCGGAACAACCGAGAACTTCAGAACCAGGACAGTTGCAGGCACATGCGCTTCAACATCATGCAGCTACACGACTACGGCAGTTACTCAGCGCTGCAGATAATCAAGATCATTCTCAAGCAGGAAAAATTTTATCTTTGTTTTTGCATCCCTTCCTATCTCAGTATCACTGTACATTCCATTGACGCGGGACAGGTATGAACCAATAAAGTTTACCGCCTCAACCCTCCCCTCAAGAGACTTCATCAGCGGATATATTCTGCCGAGCCTTACCTTCACGTCACCTTCAAACGGACTCCAGACAAACGACCTCTTCAAATAGTCAAGAGCCTTGGATTTGTCATTTTCAGCCAGGCTCATTCCGGCTAAATATTCATTTACCTCAAGATCTGAATAAAATATACGGTCGTAAATTTTTACATAATTTTTTTTATTTTCATAATCTTTTTCAATCAGGGCCGGATAAATATGCTTATCGAACGGAAACAAAAGGGCCAGCTTATATTGATTGAAGTGCTTGAACAACGAGCCAATAAAAAGCAACTGTACGTATAAAAGAGGCACAAATGCCACCGCAATGGCTACCCTTCTCTCTACTTTGAGAGTGTTTTTTGAATCAGGATATATTAATCCGGCAATCAGGAAGAAAGCCGCCAGAAGAAAATACACTTGATAACTTCCATAGAACTGAAAGTCCAATAAAAGGACCAAAAATATAAAAAACAGATCGTTCCGGCGGGCCTTTACCAGAATGAAAACCGCAAAACAGATAAA
>CAZVQH010000061.1:0-2411 GCA_964629205.1 uncultured Gammaproteobacteria bacterium | reverse complement strand
AACAAGCTGTGAACCGACTTGGACCAATAAAAAATCATGTCGTTATAACGGGTCGACACACGGTCATAATTGCCAAGTCCAACTCCGGTCAGCGGATAATCAATAATCGCCCGGACGGCCGGAATATAAAAGCTTAACCTATGGCCAAACATATCTTTTTTAAGATAGTTCAGCCTGTTTAAACCCATGTATAAAGCAAGACAGGCTGTCACAACAAATAAAACCATCCATAATGATTTGGCGGTTATTTTACGATATCTGGAAAAAACAATAAAAACAAAAACCGCAAAAAGAGAGATGTAGGCAGTCCTTGAGTTGGACAGAATATAGACAGGAAGAGACGCAACCATTAACGTTAAATCATTTTTCTCTATTTTTTTGTGAATAATGTTATATACCCCCAAAACGAGAAAAATAAGCAAAAAATCTCCAATATTATTGTGAAAACTTGCGCGGTCATATATCATCCCGAATCCGGCCAACGGGTTTATTCCAAAAAAATTGACACTGTCTAAAACCAAATTAAGATAGGACAAAAAAACAAAAATCACCGTCCCGTAACGGATCACCACCTTAAAACCTGCCTCAAATTTGGGCTTATTATTGAAAGCCAATATCGACAGGAATATCAATGACGGATAAAGGAAAATTATGGACGCGGACTTACCGATGTTTATTGAAAAAAATGTCGAAAGGAATATCAAAGAAATTACCACTATTCCAAATGCCAGTAAGCCTCTTGGAACTTCGACTTTTTTAGCCGAAAAGATCAAAAATAATGGCAAAACTATGAGAGAGTAATAAGCGATTTCATGGCCGTAGTATATACCCAATCCCTCCAAAAGCAATATTAAAAATAAAACCCAGGCCATATGCTATTATTATATAGCAATGTCTAAAAAAGCCTTTACCCTTCTTGAACTCGTTATCGTTGTCACAATCATTGCACTTGTCGGAGTCGCCTTGATTCTACTTCTCAATCCAAAAAGCCAGTTTGACAAAATGCATGACAGTCAGAAAGTGAACGACCTTGATGTATTAAGGAAAGCGTTTGAGGACTATTATAATGACAGGGGTTGTTATCCCCGGCCAGCCGATGTATGTTTTTCGGGCTCATACAACGGAAACCCTGTCCAGAACCTTTGCTACATCTGCGGCAAAGAGCCCGGATCTCCAACTTTGTCACCATATCTTAACAAGATGCCGTGTGATCCCAATTATCCGAAAAAGAAGTACTTATATTACGTAGAGGGGGAATTGAATTGTCCGCAAAGTTTTAAGGTGTATACGGATTTTAACGCCACCGACAATGCCTTCTCGGGAGACGTAGGCTGCGGAAACGGCGGATGCGGACAACCTCCCACATTCGGTTATGACTACGGAGTGACTAGCCCTGACACGAATTTGAGCGTAAGCATGTATTTTTATTGCTATACCGAGGCCTCAACCTGTGATAACTGCCTCACCTATTCCAATTGCACACAGAACCCGACATGTATTAAAATATATGGAACGTTTGACCAATGTTGTTCAAACAGTAGCCCCAAACCTATCGGTTGTCCCTAATCAATATGGAAATGTTAAATTACCTCAAAAGAATCATCCTGGCAATATTTATCTTTATCATGCCGGTGTTTTTTCTTCCCTTAACAAGCGAGTACTATTCAACCAGTAAGTTTTATCTTCTCGCGATTGCAGTCGTTCTGCTTATTGCGATAAACATAGTTGAAATCATTATCCGCAAAAGGGCCCGTCTGATGGGATCCAGGCTCGATATTCCCCTTGTAGTTTTTCTTGCGGGTATTCTTGTATCCACGCTTATCTCTTCGACAAATAAATTTCAGGCTCTTATCAATCTTAATCTTGGATTCATTCCCCTGCTTTTCGTTTTTGCTATGTATCTTTTTGTTTCCAAATCAGACGAAAAAACAAAAATGCTTATCGATCGGGCTATATTCTATTCCTCAACCCTCCTCTCAATAATTACAATAGTGCTTTTCTTCCGTCCGTTTACATTGATAAATCTGGGCGCCTCATGGCAATTTCTTGACTCCATTTCATTTACGCCTATTGGGAATTACTCGGATCTCATCCTTTTCCTTTCGTTCTCGCTGGTCTACAGAGCGCTTAAAAGAAATTTTTCAACGGCCGACGTGGTCATGATTGCCATAAATACAACGGCGATACTATTGTCCGTATTTACGGTGATCAAATACGGAGTCATTGCCGCTCCTCCATATAGATTGGCTTGGTATAGCGCTCTTGAAATATTAAAAAATCCCCGAACCGCATTTACCGGAATCGGTGTCGATAATTTTTCGGTAATTTTTACCCTGGTCAAGGATCTTGCCTACAATCAATCTAATTTTTGGCAGGTAAGCAGCTTTGCCGCTTCAAGGTCGGTCATAATG
>CAZVQH010000060.1:0-5226 GCA_964629205.1 uncultured Gammaproteobacteria bacterium | reverse complement strand
ACGTCGTAATATGCCCTCATCATACCCGCCCTTATCCCGTGCAGTCCATCCCTGTATCCGTGATGGTAAATAACCCATCTCAAAAAAATATATGGCGGAAGAAAGAACAGTTTTATCAGAGCGGCGAATTTATGCTCGGTAAGCGCTTCCGATTCAAGAGTGGTATATAGGTCAAATTTTTGAAACAGGGTTTTCACGTCGGGGTGGGAATAATGTTCGAGGCTTTCCTTAAGGTATCCCAGTTTTCCGTTGACTTTGAATTGTTCGTGTACTTTGACGACCGGTTCGTAACGGCAGTATTGGGGTCTAAACAGGCGCGTCAATCTGTCATATGCCCAATCGCCGCCTTTCAAAAACTTTCCCAGGAAATACTGTTTTCTGGGAATGCCGTAGGCAACAATGTCGGATTTTCCGGCTTTCATAATATCAATAATTTCATTCTTGAGTTCCGGAGTGACAACTTCATCGGCATCGACTCTAAGTATCCAATCGGTTTTTGTCTCCGATATTTCCTCATTAATATTCTCCTGCAATTTTACGAATCCCTCAATCACCGAAGATTTTCGTTCCCTGACGATGACGCCGAATTTCTTGGCAATTGCGGAAGTTTTATCCTGCCCCGCTGAAATGACGACAATCCTGTCGCACCACTTTACGCTTTCAAGACATTTGCTGATATTCTTTTCTTCATTTCGGGCGGGAATGAGCGCTGTTATGGTTTGCATATTTTATTCTACTTATTCTTTTTGGCAAACAGGAATCCGTTGACTATGTGCTGAATCGCATCCGGTTCCTGAAGCAATTGATAAGGAAGCCTCCGGAGCAAACAGACAAAATTCTGCAGGTAGGAAAAATTCTTGCCCAATACATATCCGTAATTGAAATGATTGCCGACGAATATATTTTCAAGTTCGAAGTTGTTGCGCGTGCCGCCGGTCTTGTGTTTGTGATGGTAGACAAGCGCGTCGGGTGAGAAAACAACCGACCCCGGTTCCAGCATATTGACCCGGACTCCCATATCGATCTCGTTGTAGGAATAGATGGGACCCGAGAGTTTTTCGTCGAAACCCGAGAGTTTTTCAAGCACATTTCTGCGGTATGACATATTGCATCCGTACGGAAAATCAACCAAAGTCCGTTTGTCATAGCTGAAATTCATCGAGAATGTCGCTCCATACCATCCCACTCTTCCGACCCGACTGCTCTTCGTCACCTTTTCCCCGTCATTGATAACCCGACCGGACACTCCCAGGACTTTTTCATTTGCATATTCACTCAAATGGGCCGCAATTGTCCTGGATGTGATTTCGACATCATCATCCAGGTAAAGGACAATCGGCGCTTTCGCATTTTTCCATCCGTAGTTGAGGTATTTGCAAGTGTTTGGGGTGTCGAAATGGGCAAGCCTGAAGTTGTCTGATTCCGGAAATTTGTCCTTAAGTTTGGAAAAATTGTCCTGGGTCGACTGGTCAACAACGATGACTTCGATGTCGGCCTTTCCGGAAGTTTTCTTGAGCTGATTAACCAGATGCAAGGCGACGATAGGCCTGTTGAGGGTTCCGATAACGACCGTAATCACTGGCCGGAATGAAGTTTTTTCTTTTCTGTTTGCCATATTATTTCTGCTCCTATTATGCCAGTTAGAGTAAGGACTATCAACCCGACCGATATTGCCGTCAGACCGTCAAATAATTTATACGCGATCTCAGCGCCTAGCCAGGACAAGGCAACTGCAATAATATTGACAACCGTCAGCAAATACTGTTTCCCGATGGCAATAACAGCCTGGAAAAATATCTGGCTGACTCCCCAACCGATAGCCGGTATGACAAAATACGGAAAAAGGGAAATTAAGGTCTCAACATTTTGTCCGGAAAACTTGCCACCGGTCAGAAGCAACCGCATAAAAAATGGTGCAAAGACCAGGATTGTGAAAATTGCCGATAAAGTCAATAGGGTCCCGTAGACTTTGGCTTTCTTAACCTGAAGCACTGCCCGTCCGACATTATTCGATTGGACAAGCTCAATCAGGTGGGGAAAGAAAACAGTCTGAATCCCGATCGTCATTATGCCGACCAAACCTGCAAAAAGTTTGGTCGCAAGGTTGACGTAGACTATGTACCCTTCCGGCAGTCTAGCCGAAAAGGATCGAGCCAAAACATTATCAAATCTTAAAACGAGGGAGCTTATGATCAAGGGTAACCATGCAATGCAAAGAGCAAATACTTCTCCTGATATTTTACGGAAGTTGATTGCCTTTAAGGAAGACGCAATCTGATAAGCCACTCCGTAAGGAAAGACAATGAATATCTGAAGAATAATTGCGGCTATGAAGCCGACAACCATGCTGGCGATGCCCAGGGAAGGAGAAAGGGCAAAGATGAGAGCCAAGTTAAGAATACTGCTTAAGAGGTATCCGATTGATGGAAGAAAAAATTTCTTTTTGCTGTATAGATAGGAATTTGAGAATGTGCCAACGACCGTAAAGGGAATCGTATAAAGCATATATCTCATGAGCTGGTCGGTGGTTTGCACGAACTCGCTTCCCCGGGCTCCAAAGAGGGCGCTTGTAAGCTGTCCGGAAAAGGCGTCAAGTATAAATGCCAGTCCCAAAGTCGCAACCCCCAAAACAAAAGCAATCCTGAAAAAATATTCGTTAGCTTTTCTTTCATCCTTGAGTTGTTTTTTCTTTAAGATCGGAAGGAAAGCGTCATTGAGTGTTGAGGCAACAACAGTCGTGAGAATGGTCGGGATCGTAACAGCCGAGACGAAGGCATCAAGTTCGGCTCTGGCCCCGAAAAGCCTGGCGATGATTATCTGTCCGACGATCTGAACGGCAGTCACAAGGCCGTTGATTACTGTGATAATGAGGGCTGACTTTTTCATTTATGCAATCACTATTATAGCTTAAGGAAACCCCCAACTGTAGAGTGCGAGCGGCCACGGGTCATCAGGCGCTTCCCTGAGACTGTTTACCCGGAATTCGAGCTTAAGGTTCTTTTTTGCATATTCCTTTACGTCCTCGGGCAGGAAGCTCTGCCAGTCTTCCATAATAAGCAGCCCACGAGGATTTTCCCTCATTATTTTCCGGAAGTCCTCAAGGGACCCGTAGATCATGGCATCTGCAGTGTGGTGCTTATACGGCTTAGGGGTGAACTTCATGAAATACGCATTTGAATAGCGCCCCATATACCAGCTCTCGGCATCGAAAGTGTCATTTACGATATAGAGTTTTTTGTAATTGGGGAAGCGTTCCTTGAGCTTCCCGTAGAAATCTTTGTAATTGGCGATCTGTATATCCCCATACTTGTCGATGTTGGGGTTATAATATGCCTGCGGGTAACGGACGATCTTATAACCCGTCGCATACAAGATAACAACGACGGCCAAAGGGATAAGCCACGGCTTTTTCGGGAAATACCTCTCCCCCACCTTGGCCCAAAAAATTCCGAAGTAAAGGAACATGATTCCGAATAACGGATAAACATACCTTATATTAAATATGTAGATAATCGTTGATGCAGAAATGATTGAAACGAGGGCGTAACTAAGTATAGCTAAATTGATTTTCACATGCTTATCAAAAGTAAATACATAACCAAAAAAGGCGCAAACTGTAATAAAAAGATATTTATAACCAAATAATTTAAGCACTTGATAAAAATGGTTATACTTAAATAAACCCGCGCTTAATAAGTAACTACGAATAGTTTGGTAAAGTATAAATACCAAAATTAATAGTAAGCCTATTGTTAGTGTGCGCAGGTAATTATTCCTCATGGTCTTACGATACCATGCAAGTAAAAGTTTTTCGCTACTTAATAATGTGAACGATAAGTAAAAAATCCATATAAGTGCACCTACTTGGTGTACGTATGAGGCACTCATTAATAAAGCTATTAATAATATATTAAATAAGTATCGAGTGGGAATATTTTTTTGCTCATTTATTCTGACAGATAAAGCTAATGTAGCTAATACAAGCACTTGAATTAACATGTAAGGCTTTGCTTGAGTCGCATAGGCGAGATTAAGGTGAGAAAATAAATATAAAAATGTGCTTAATATCGCCGAATATATATTTCCAATTTTTTTGGAAATATAAAACATTATTATGGCGCCGATAAAAAACGCAATTAATGAAGGTAAACGCGCAGTCATCTCTGAAGGACCAAGAAACTTAAATGAAAGGAAGGTAATAAGCATTTGCAGCTTTTGATAAGCAATTCCTGGCGAGTTGAGCGCTTCGTATATGCCGATGTCGCCTCGAAGCAGTTTTAAAGCAATAGTTGAAATTCCTGCTTCATCAGCCCAAAATGAAAAGGTAAGCATATTGTCATTCATTATAACCATTTAATTCAAGGGTTTGTTTCCTAAGACCATTGAGTTGCTTAAAATACTGCCTGTCATCTACTGTTTCGTTTTGGGTGATTGGTAGTATTTTAAATATCTGCTGTTTGCTTTTAGCGGTTACTTGTTTTCCATCCCAGTCAATAATTTTTTCAATATGTATCGAATGAGGTCCATATTCCCAATCAAGTGGAATAGTAAATATTATTTGCGAATCTGATAAAGTAACCATTTCCGGATCAATTGTAAACTTTTCATCGACTATTAATTTAGTTCCGTGATATTTATCCCAACCAAAGTTTTTTCCGTATATTACATATTTACTTGATTTGTAGACAAAGTGCGGCTCTGCTAATTCTATTACTGGATCAAGCGATTTTCTCATGATTCCATGATTAATATTTCTATAAACTCTATAAGTGATGCGACCTAACGATATTATTAGTAATAAAGAGATAATAATTCCGACTAAAATCATAAATAATCTCAGGAGAAGTCGAAGTGCATCTTTGAAATCTTTAGGCTTGCTGTATGAAACCAGAGTAGCGACCTTGGAGAAAATACTAAAAAATCCGGTAACTCCTAGATGGTAAATTTTATCAATAAATCTGGTAAATGAAGTAGCTATATAATTAGTTAATTTAATTATAAAGAAATTGTGAATTTCTTTATTTTTAGGTAGTACTGATTGAATAGTTGCCACGCAGAGTAATGCGTAAATAATATTTATTTGATTTCTTGCCAAATTATTAAATCCAGTCCATATGTAAAAAGGTAACTGAATTAGTAATAAAAGGGATAATAAGAATGAATGCCTTGAGCTGAATTTATAGCCGATTACATTAACAATCCAGTAACCAATAAATATAATTATAG
>CAZVQH010000059.1:3269-5273 GCA_964629205.1 uncultured Gammaproteobacteria bacterium | reverse complement strand
GATCGGGGAAAAAAGTTTCGGAAAAGGATCGGTCCAGGAAGCGGTTGATTTGTCGGGGGGCGCCGGACTTCACGTTACGGTTGCCAAATGGATCCTTCCCGGTGGCGACTGGATAAACGGAAAAGGAATCGAACCTAAGATTACTGTTGAAAACGAAATCAAGGAAGGGAATACGCTAACCGACGAAACTGACGCCCAACTGCAGAAGGCGATACAGGAAGTGTCCAAGTGATTCAGTTAATTTTCAGTTTTAAGTAATATTAAATTAGTATGAAAAAATTTTTATTACTGTTGGTCGGACTGGTCGTCGCTCTGGCGGTCGCCCAGAAATCTAACATCTCCCTCAAATTTCCCGATCTTTCAAAGCAAACCTATCCTACTCCCGGGACCGAAACGGTCATCATAGATGAAGAACAGGCGGTGATTAAGGCGATAGATAGCGCTTTGCCTTCAGTCGTCACCGTTTCGATCAACACAACCGTCACAACCGGCGGAAGACTGGAATTTAGTCCTTTTGATTTCTTCAATATTCCCCGCCCAACCCAGCAGAAAAAAATAGAACGCAATATAGGCAGCGGTTTTATCGTTTCTGCGGATGGTCTGGTCATCACCAATAAACACGTTGTTTCCGATGCTGATGCCGGCTACAAAGTCCTCACAAACGATAAAAAAACTTATGAAGTGGAAAAAATATACCGAGATCCCCTGAATGATCTCGCGATTCTCAAGATAAACGCAGATGATTTGAAACCTATCGCTCTCGGTGACTCCTCTACGCTTAAATTGGGACAAATGGCAATTGCAATCGGGACCCCTTTGGGCGAATTCACAAACACCGTAACCCGGGGAATAGTATCGGGACTGGGTCGCGGTATAACGGCTGGAAGCGAGTTTGAAGGGTATTTTGAAAAGCTTGATAACGTCATCCAAACCGACGCGCCGATAAATCCCGGCAATTCGGGCGGACCGCTACTCAATTCCTCAGGTCAGGTTATCGGTGTCAATACGGCTATCGCCGATTCCGGACAAAGCATAGGCTTTGCCATACCCATCGATTATGTCAAAACCCTAATTTATAACTTCAACAGAAACGGAGGTTCATTTGAGCGACCGTACATAGGAATCAGATATAAGATGGTCGACCGGCAGACTGCCGTGTTGAATGAGCTGGTTGAGGGAGCGTATATCATTGAAGTCATTGCCGATTCGCCCGCCGAACTTGCAGGGCTTCAAGAGGAAGATATTATTGTCCAGTTCGACGGTAAAAAAATAACCGGAGACGACGAACAAGTATTGGCAAAGGAAATTATGGAGAAAAAGCCCGGTCAGACAGTCCGGAGTGAAGTATGGCGAAATGGAGAAATGAAAAGCATCCAGATAACCTTAGGATCTTCCGAGTAAGCTCGCCTTTATCGATTGTTTCGCGTATTTCACTTTCCGGTCCAGACTCCTCATAAAATCAACGCTGTGATACATAAGAGTACTCAGATAAAGATCAAGACTTCCCATATCCCTGATCATTTTCAATTCGTGCCCTAAACTGTTGGCTGTATTTCATCGGACAGATACAACTTATTAAGACTCCTGAACATATTGGCAAAAATAAATACCGACAGTCCGGCCAAAATACCATGCGGCATGTCGGTGCCAAATGTGTAATTGGTTACGACCGACAATTCGGCAAGAGTTGCAAAAAACATATTCACGGAAGCCATCTGTCTTATCGAGGTGATTTCTTTTGGATCGTGTTCTCCAAGCATATCCATAATCGAGACATATTTTGGATCGAATCCATGCTTCCTTAGGGCGCGGACTTCTTTGGTCCAAGGACTCTTTCCCGAGAAGGTATAACGCTTGTCGACAAAAGGCGATAGTACGCCCGGTACAAATTTTTCCTTAACAGTCACGTCGGCCTGAACAGTTACATCTGAAGGATCTCCCTGCGCCCTGATTATTCTCCAGGAATTGATGGGGTCTGAAAATCTGGCGTCATGGGGTTTGTAT
>CAZVQH010000059.1:0-3259 GCA_964629205.1 uncultured Gammaproteobacteria bacterium | reverse complement strand
GTATTCGCCAAAGCTGGCATGATTGTTTTCGAAATGGAATTTTTAATGATTGCCGTTCTTATTGGGCAGAAGCCAATCGATCGAGAATAGCCTTTCGTTTTTGTCATAGTTTAATTTGACTATTGACGTACCTTTGATTTCAAAGGATGTACCGTCGGCAAGTTCAGGCGACGCAGGCCGTACGGACGTCTGGACATGCCTGCCAAACATTTTTTCAAAGTAATCGAACCTAGGGACGTTTGCCTCACGGTGCGCAAGAAAAGCAACTTTGGCAAGTTTGGAATGCGATGGTCTTTCGTCTATCATGGCCTACATTATACTATAAGATAGCGTATTCGTCAAATAATAGGCTCAATATAAGCAACTATAGGAATTACTTCGGTGGGTCAAAATATATGATATAATGGATGCATGAAAATATATGTGGACATGGGTTCATACCATCATCCGTTTAATATCGGCGGGTGATTCTGTTGTCATAAACGACCCACCCGCCAAAGGGCGGGTTTTTTAATGATTAAATAACATTCAAGCATTTCGCAGATAAATAATTTAACGAAATGTCTTATAATTAAAAAATATGAGTACACCGATCAGAGTTCAGAAATTAGCGGGCTTCAGAGATTTTTTTGCCGAAGACGTAAAAATAAGGGAGTTCGTCATCAACACATTCAAGCGTGTTTTTGAGAAGTATGGTTATGAGCCTCTTGAAACTCCTGCACTTGAGAATAGTAATATTTTTGTGGGGGAATTGGGGGACGAGGCGGAAAAGCTTTTCTACAGGTTCAAGGATCAGGGCGACCGGGATATCATGCTTAAGTATGACGTCATGACTTCCATGTGCCGGGCTGTGGCCGAGAATATAAATAACATAACCTTTCCCTATAAACGGTACCAGATTCAACCTGTCTGGAGAAGCGAAAAACCCCAAAAGGGACGCTATCGCGAATTCACGCAGTGCGATGCTGACACAATCGGATCAAATTCCATTGTCTGCGACGCCGAATTTATTCAGATGGGTATTGAAGCATTAACCGAGCTCGGATTCAAGGAATTCAAGGCAAATGTAAATTCACGCAAACTGCTCCAGGGAATCATCCAGTACGCCGGAGCCAAGGATGAGCAGTTTATTCCCATCTGCATCTCTGTCGATAAACTTCCTAAAATAGGACGTGATGCGGTAAAGGCGGAGCTTGTCAATAAGCGGATGATTCAGGGCGAAGTTGCCGACAAGATATTGGATCTTATCGCTTACACGGGAGAGACGGGAGAGATGCTGAACCGCTTCAAATCGATCCTGGCGGCCATTCCGGTTGCGATTGAAGCGATTGAAGAACTTGAAGTCATATTCAACTACCTGAAGACAGCGGAGGTAAGTGAAAGTTTCTATCAGTTCACACCTTTTATAGCGCGCGGACTTGCTTATTATACCGGCCCTGTCTGGGAATTCGACGTTACTGAAGGCGGAGTGGGATCTGTAGCCGGGTGCGGACGTTACGACAATATTATTGAAAAGTTTGTCGGGCGCTCAACGCCTGCAACAGGCGGCAGCTTCGGAATTGACCGGATCGTTGAAGTGGTGAAAATGAGAAACATGGTCAAATCCGATACTGCTTCAGCAAAAATCCTCGTCACTGTTTTTTCGGAAGACTTTTTTGACCAGTCGTTGAAAACCGCAGGAGCCTTGAGGAAAGCCGGCATAAAAACAATTTTGTATCCGACCCTAAGCGACCGTCTGGATAAACAGCTCAAGTATGCAAACCGAAAGAACATCCCATACGTCCTAATCTTGGGACCGGATGAAGTAAAAAACAAAACGGTTAAATTAAAAAACATGGGTACCGGAGAACAGCAGGAATTATCAGATAAAGACCTGGTCAAGGCAATTAAGTAAACAATAAATGTTAATCAATCCCAATGTCGTAATCATAGAAGCCCTTCCCGGTGTCGGAGGTGACGAAAGCAAACACTGGATGAAGGAACTGCTTTTGTCGTACATCAAGTTTGCCCAGAAAAAACTTTTGAAATTCGTTTACCTTGATGAGAATACAATCAGAATAAACGGAGAAGGCGCATTCAAATATTTTAAAAACGAGACCGGCGTCCACAGGGTACAGAGAATACCCTCAACCGAAAGGAAGGGCCGAATCCATACGTCAACCTGTATTATCGTTGTCTTGCCCCAGATTATCCAGTCGGATGTCCGCATAAATCCCAGCGATCTCGATTGGCAGTTTTACAGATCGGGGGGGCATGGAGGGCAGAACGTCAATAAGGTTTCAACGGCAGTCAGACTCACCCATATTCCCTCGGGAATCGTAACGACCGCTTCCCGGGAAAGGTACCAGGAAGCCAACCGGAAGATCGCCATGGATCTCCTGATGGCCAAGCTTTACCAACTTGAAGAAGAAAAGAAGAAGGGGATGAGACATTCGTACGTTAAGGACGTAGGGATAGGGGACAGGGCCGAAAAAATTAGGACCTATAATTTTCCCCAGAATCGCCTCACCGACCATAGGATAAATAAAAGCTTCCACAACCTCGAAGACATTATAGAGGAGGGAAAGTGGGACAAGGTCTTAGGGTAAGTCCAACAAAGATCTTGATTAAACGGGGAGTCATCTGTTATAATTGGAATTCATTATGAAAGCAAACATACACCCAACTTATTTTTCCGACGCGTCAGTCACCTGTTCGTGCGGAAACAAATTCACAACCGGATCAACCAAACAGAACATTTCGGTTGAAGTCTGCTATAAATGCCACCCTCTTTATACGGGAGAACACAGATTCCTGGATGTTAAGGGCCGCGTTGAAACATTCAAGAGAAAGCAGGCCGCAGCAGCAACCTACAAAGCGACTTACGCAGGGAAAAAGAATAAGAAGGATCAAAAAGACGGAAAGCAAGCCAAGTCCTTGAAAGAACTCTTAAGCGAGTCATAAAGCGATCAGGTATAGACAAATAGAAAATTATTGCTATAATTATTAGGTTCCTTAAGACCCAGGTTTAAAGTTAAAACTTAATTGTTTCCTGGCGAACTTCCAGTCAAGACTGGAGAAGGGAAAAAATATGATAAATCAAAACAAAAAAACTCAGGTCGATGCACTTACCTCCAATATTGAAAAAAGCAAGAGCTTCCTCGTCATCAAAATAGACCGTACCACTCATCAGAATCTTGAGAATATGCGTCGCGAATTGAGAAAAACCGGTTCGAAGGTCAAAGTTATCAAAAACGCTTATTTTGAAAAGGCCATAAAT
>CAZVQH010000058.1:0-5278 GCA_964629205.1 uncultured Gammaproteobacteria bacterium | reverse complement strand
TTGTTTACAGGGCAACGGATTTCAAGACAAATGAATACCGGAACCTCCAGGGGGGCAAACTTTACGAGCCTCACGAAGAAAATCCCATGCTGGGATTCAGAGGTGCTTATAGGTACATAACGAACCCTGAAGTTTTCAATATGGAGTTAGCGGCTATAAAAAAGGTTTGGGAGAAGGGTTACCGCAATCTTCATCTTATGATTCCGTTTGTGAGAACCCCGTGGGAACTCATTAAGATCAAACAGATGGTTCAAGACATGGGACTTTTGAGTTATCCGGATTTCAAACTGTGGATTATGGTTGAAGTTCCCTCATGCGCGTTGAATCTGGAGGAATTCCTGAAAATAGGTATTCAAGGAGTTTCGATTGGGACCAATGACCTGACGATGATGCTTTTGGGTGTTGACCGGGATTCGGCTGAAGTGGCCGCCCTTTATGACGAACGGACTCCGATCGTGGTTTCGGTACTTGAATTCATCGTCAAAACATGCAAGAAATATGGAGTCACGGCATCAATCTGCGGACAGGCCGCCTCAGATTACGGCGAAATCGTCGAGAGACTGGTTGCAGCCGGGATCACGAGCGTATCGGTCAATCCCGACGCAGTCTCAAAAACCCGGGATTTGATATTCGAAATCGAGAAAAAGCACTTCAGCAAAGTAAACAAGAAGTAACCGCAATTTTATATATAATGAAATTATGAGCAAGGTAGTTAAAATTGTGGCATACGAAACTCTGCATCAGGGCGGTAAGCCTACGGTCACCGTCAGGGCGACTCTCGACAATGGTAAGGTCGCCGAAAGCAGTGTGGCAACGAATGTCGCCGAATACTCGTATCAAAACAGGCTGCTCCTCGATAATGATCCGGAAAGGTACCAGGGGCTTGGTGCTCAGCGAGCAGTTCACTACATAAATAACCTTATTGCCCCGAAATTGGCAGGAGTTTCCCCTATCAAACAGAATGAGGTTGATGGCTGGCTGGTCGCAGCAGATGCGACCCCAGATAGGAAAAATCTCGGCGTAAATACGATTCATGCCATATCTTCGGTTTTCCTGAAGGCGGGCGCAATTGACTCAGGCCTTCCGGTTTATAAATACGTCAATTCGATCTATAACGCGCGCCATGCCGATACCGCCGTCAAAATGGACAAGCTTTCGTCTCCTATAATCACGCTTATTGCCCGGGATAATAACTCCAACACCTTTGATTTCAAGGAATTTTCGATTGCTCCGACATCCTCCTATCATTTTTCCAAGGCGCTTGAAATATCGATGAATATTTTTGGGGGTGTCCACCGCAGTTTCAGAACCACGAATGTGACGGGTAATCTCGACATAATGGAACTTATTACAAAAACCGCCGATAGCCTTAATTTGAGACTGGCAACCGATATGTTCATAGCTATAAATTTTGGAGCGGCTAACTATAACCGCGGTAGTTCATATTCCGTCAAGGATAAACCACAACCCATGAAAACGGCCGATTATGTTGACTATCTTGTTGAAATGACAAAAAAATACTTCCCTCTCTTTTTGATCGATCCGGTTATTCCAGAAGACATTAATTCCTGGAAGAGCTTTGCCGGTTCAATTTCGGATAATGCCTATATCGTGGGCGATGCCCTGACCGGGTCAAGTCCAGCAAGACTAGAAAAGGTCCTATCGGACAAAACATGCTCCTCCTACCTTATAAAACCGCCTCTGACGGGAACAATTACCGAGGTATTTGAAATGGTTAATCTTTCCCGGAAACACAGTCTGAACTATATATTTTCCACAAGCGAGACTGAAACAAACGATTCGCTTCTGGCTGATTTGGCAGTTGCACTGGGCGGCGACTTTGTTAAGCTGGGATTGCCTACAACAGGTGAAAATCTGGCAAAATATAATAGAATGATAGAAATAGAAAGCGAGATCTTAAATGTTACACCTCAAAAATGATAGGGAAACTTAAGGGCAAGATAACTGAAATTGACGGAAATGTCGGACTGCTTGAAACTACCGGCGGAGTTTATTACAGCCTTTTTCTTACACCTCAACTTATAAGCAATAATCGATTTGACGAAGTCCTTGAAATTTACACATATCTCCAGGTGAGAGATGACGCTTTGGTGCTTTTTGGTTTCGAAACGAAACGGAAGTACGACTTTTTCAGATTGCTTTTAAGCGTTCAGGGCGTCGGTCCCAAAACCGCTTTCTCGGTGGTTTCATTCCTTGACGAAGATGAACTTTTCGCTTCGGTTAGGAATAACCAGGTTGAGACATTTACGAAAGTGCCGGGGCTCGGCAAAAAAACCGCCATGAAAATAATCCTCGAACTCTCATCAAAACTTAAATCGGAATTCGACATGAAAAATATGGTTATGTCCGAAGAAGATAAGACGGCTGTTGACGCTCTGGTCTCCTTAGGTTACAAATCCCATGACGCCAAAAAAATCCTTTCCCGTCTTCCAAAAGCGCTGTCGATAGAAGAAAAAATAAGACAGGCCCTAAAAATCACGAAGTAATCCCCCCTTGTACTTTCTTTAGTCCTATAATTCCCCAATTTAAGCTATAATTGAAATCACATGAGCAAAAATGACGAAAATCTCAGACCCGGTCTTCTTAAGGATTATGTGGGCCAGGTAAATGTCGTCAGGACCCTCAGTCTTTTTGTTGAAGCTGTAAATAAGCGAGGCAAGCCCTCAGAGCATCTGCTATTTTATGGACCTCCAGGAATCGGCAAGACCACCCTGGCTTACATTGTAGCCAACGAACTCAAAGGCGAAATCAAGGTTACATCAGGCGCAACAATCAGTAAGACAGGCGATCTTGCAGCCATATTGACGAATCTTAAGGATAATGACGTACTTTTCATAGATGAAATCCACCGCCTGCCTAAAGCGGTTGAGGAAATGCTCTACCCGGTTATGGAGGAATATGCGCTTGATATCATAATCGGAAAAGGTCCATCCGCCCGAACAGTAAGACTGCCTATCCCCCGGATTACGATAATCGGAGCGACAACCAAACTGGCAATGCTGTCGGCGCCTTTGCGGGACAGATTCGGTCTTCTGCAGAGAATAGATTATTATGAGATTAGCGAAATCGAGGAAATAATAAAGCGTTCTTCAAAAATATTGAATATTCCAATTTCCCCCAAAGCCGCCCATCAGATTGCTCTTCGGGCGCGCCGGACTCCGCGACTCGCAAACCGCATCCTGAAACGCGCCCGCGACATCTTGGAAGTTGACAAGCATATCGAGATAGACGAAAAATTGCTGGGCAAGCTGTTTGACCTACTTGAGATTGATGAGGTCGGCTTAACCGATGTTGACGTGCAATACCTTGGACTACTTGCCGAAAAATTCGATAACCTTGCGGTTGGAGTCGAAACCATAGCCTCATCCCTATCCGAGGATAAGCGCACGGTTGAAGAGTTTATCGAGCCGTATCTATTACAGCTCGGCTTTATAAAGAAAACCTCTCGAGGACGTATTTTAACTCAAAAGGCCCTAAAACATCTTAAGATTAATAAGGTAGAACAAAAAGAGCTCCTTTGATATAATGATTCGGAAGGTCCCGTCGTCTAGCGGCCTAGGACAACTGGTTTTCAGCCAGTGAATCAGGGGTTCGAATCCCCTCGGGATCACACTAACCTCACGCCTTCTCGCAGAACGCTATATATCACGGTTGGGTATACTAATGCGACTTCAGGATTCCTAAACCAATCATTATCCAACAACGCCGGTTTCACGGGAAAAGCTATATTCAGCTCGTCCCTGTATCTGTCCACGGCATTTCTAAGGGAAGCAGATTGATCAAGATATTCATCCCTTGTGAATGGGATTGAGCGCGGAACGCAAAAAGCAATGTCGACGTCTGACCCAACATGCCCTTCATCACGGGCAAGCGACCCAAACAATATTATCGATTCAAACTCGCTGCCCCATGCAGGATCGGCTTTCATGCTATACGCCAATATTTGGGCTACCGACCTCCTATAAGCTTTTTCATTCGGTGTAAGCAATAAGGGTTGTTTTTCGGCCATATTATATTTATCTAATTTGGTCTATATATCGACTACCTCTGGTCAATGAACTTGTTGGCAAGACCGACAAAGTATGAATCGACTTCCTGAACCGGAGTCTTTCTTGTTATCGGCCTCTGCAGCATAACATTTTCCTCTTCTCCTCCAAGGAAGCCAAAATTGGCCTTAGCTACTTCAATATTTGCCTCAGATAGATGTTTAGGCTCAATACAGATTGCGGCGAAATTATGTTTTGCGTTTGCCGTTGACCAATAAGTACGGATTCCCTTATTAAAAAGTATCGTTACAGCATTGACAAGCGGCAATTCAACCAGTGCGGCTATATCTTCACGGCTAGTGATTTGACTGTCAGGAACAGCCCATATGCGTTGAACGTCACCGATCGTCATATTGCCGAATTTTTGTTCTACTCCCATAGTTATATATCAATTATGTTCGCGCGTAAATAACCGTTTCAAAAAACTCCGCACCACGGTCGCCGCTTTGAATTAGCGCGTGATATATGTGACTTAAAGAATTGTCAGTTCGCTTGACGATATCAAGCTTGTCTACCTTTATTCCTCCTGACTCAAGCACATGGACGATTGGCAGGGCCGACAATATTTTATGATTAACTACAGAGATTTGGCCTTCAGAATGTGCTTTTTTGATTAATTCGAGTTTCGCGATCTCAATCCAAGTGGGTGTATGAGTAATTTCCGGAGCAACGATATCGCGTCCATGACCTACAATATCTTTGAAGCCAGCCAAAACCAGCCTTGATTTGCCTCTACCAGGCTTAGGAGAAGTGCCGATAAACAAAAGTGCCGCTGAATAATTTTTATATGGCCCTGCATCAAAGGAGCCTATTCTGTCGTTTGCTTCGTAAACATTATATCCTTGCGCTCCATCAAATTGTGACGGTCTTGGTTTAAGTTCAATTGCCATGGCTAAATTATATCATAATTAAGCCTATAGTCAATACTAGAGGATATTATCTAAATGTCATTTTGAGGCTGAATAGCCATAATTTTGATGCTCCTGTGTTACGCTGTAGCGTATAGTTGCTGCATATTAGGCATCAAAGTTTACCGGCTAAGAAGTTCTTTCAGTTCCTTTATTGTTTCCTCACTATATATTGAGATTGGGAGAATGGTCTTATTATGTTTTTTCAGGATTTTCATTCTCTGCTTGACGACTTCGCCATCAACCAGATCGGTTTTTGTCAGAAGGATGACCGACTTCTTGCTCAGAAGCTTTGTATTGTAA
>CAZVQH010000057.1:0-5295 GCA_964629205.1 uncultured Gammaproteobacteria bacterium | reverse complement strand
TTGTATTGTAATTTGAAAGCTCCCCGACGACGGTCAAATATTCTTTTTCGATATCTCCAGATTCAGCCGAAATGCAGTGAAGCAGCAGCTCGACTTTCTCGATATGTTTCAGGAATTTTATACCTAATCCGCGTCCGGTTGAGGCTCCCTCGATGAGGCCGGGGACATCCGCTATAACCTTACCATTAAAAACTCCCAAGTTGGGTTCGAGCGTCGTAAAGGCATAGTTGGCCGTCCGGACGTTTGCGGCCGTCAGAAGATTCAGGAGGCTGCTTTTTCCGGCGTTAGGAAGACCGATCAATCCGTAATTGGCGATAAGTTTGAGAATCAGCTTGAAGTTCCGTTCCTGACCAGGAGTTCCCGGTTCTGCCGATTTGGGGGTCCTGTTGGTCGAGCTTTTGAAAAAAGAGTTACCGTGCCCTCCCTCTCCTCCCTTGCAGAGCAAGATTGTAGAATTCTCGTCGGTCAAGGTTATTTCATTGCCTGTTTTTGTATCAATTAAGGTTGTGCCTATCGGAACAGGAAGGAGGAGGTCTTTGCCGTTTAAACCCCATCTTTTATTTTGCCCTCCGCGGCCTCCGTCCTCACCTTTGTATTTGGTAATTTCTGTGTACTTTTTAAGATGGGTAAGGTTTGACGTTGCCCTGGCAAAAACACTTCCTCCCCGTCCGCCGTCTCCCCCCGAAGACCCTTTACGGTTGGCATAAAACGCCACTTTACCCGATCCTCCATGACCTCCGATGACTTTTATTTCCGCCTCGTCTATAAACATAGTAGTATTATAGTCTATCGGAGCGATATAATTGACTTATGAAAATATTTGTCCCTCACTCAAGCAGTTTTGATTTCAGAAGTGAATTGTATATTCCGATAAGGAATTCCCCTCTCAATAGAATTCACGAATTCATTCTGCCCCAGGAGAAACGCAGGGAAGTTATAACCAAAGACATCATCAGAAGCTGTGATATGGTTTTGGCCGAAGTCTCCCATCCCTCGACAGGACAGGGTATTGAGCTCGGATGGGCGTCGATCCTTGGAATACCGATAATCTGCATTTACAAATCAACAAGCAAATATTCACAGGCACTGCATTATGTGACTGACAGATTCATTGCCTATTCAAGCTCAAGTGACCTGCTGGTTAAAGTAGAGGAAGTAATCAAAGGCTTCGAATAAGTTTTGGAATTTCTTCAAAAACACTGGTCTGAATATCCGCTCCCTGATAATTTTTGGGCGAATACAGGATTGTTTTCATTTTTGCGCTTTTGGCTGCAGTCATATCGCTCTGGGAGTCTCCGACGTAGACGCAATATTCACTAGGGATGTCGAGTTTTGCTGCCGCCAGGAGGAGTGGGTCGGGATCCGGCTTATGTTTCTCTGTGTCCTCATAACAAATAAGGGTCTTGAAATATTTTTCAAGTTCTCCGATTGGGGGAATCTCATACACCCCTCCCCTAACCCTACTTGTCACGATACCCAACTGGTAGTCATTTGCCAATTCCTCAATAACTTCCCGTATTTTTGGTTGGGACCGGACTAGATCCAAAGGATATGGCACTTCGCGCGTTTTTCCCGCCTTCCACATCGATCTGATTTTTTCTTCGTCACCGGATTTAGTCATCTGGGCAAGCACTTCGAGCATGGGCATATGGAACATGGGTAGATATTCTTCGCGCGTAGGTCTCGGATAGCCAAATTTTGCCATTATATCCTGGTAGAATCTCAGGTTTGCCTCAAATGAATCTATAAGCACGCCATCAACATCGAACAAAACTGTCTTAATCATTAATGTATTATATATGATAGGAAAATACCTATGAATAGAACCCCATTTACAAAAGAAGGCTATGATAAGCTCAACCAGGAGAAGGAGCTTCTTGAAAAGCAACGAATACAGGCGGTCGCAGAACTAAAAAGTGCGCGCGAGATGGGTGATTTGAGCGAAAACGCCGCCTACAAAGTCGCCAGGATGAAACTTTCTTCCGTAGATCGCAGACTCAGGCGCCTTAATGCCATACTGAAGGGGGCATATATTGTGCACGCAATGTCACGGGATATTGTTGAAGTCGGCTCAATAGTCACGGTTGAAAACGAAAAAGGTAGTCGGGAATTCCGAATCGTCAACAGCCATGAATCGGATGTCCCGTCCGGTAAAATTTCCTACTACTCCCCGATCGGCAAGGCACTCGTCGGTCGAAGAGTTGAGGACCGTGTTTCGATACAGATTCCCTCGGGTCAGGTCGTCTACAAAATAACCAAGATTTCCCCCGCTTAAATCATACATGAGGCATGTGTAGGTAGTTTTTATATATGGATGTGAGCCCTGACAGAATCGAACTGTCATCTAATCCTTAGAAGGGACTTATTCTATCCGTTGAACTAAGGGCTCTCTACGCAAATTATATCAAATAAAGGCAAGTATTAAATTACCTTTTGGGAAGGCCCAACCAGCCGTGAACTACCTTGGAGATAATCATGCTTGCAAAAAAATTTTCGTTTAGGGCATCCGGGACAACCACTTCAAGAGACTTCAAAGCAGTGATATAATCCCCTTCCTCAAGTGCTCTCACCCCGTAGCCGGCAATCCAGGCATTGGTTCTTCCAGATAATACGTCTTCACTTATTCCAAGCGTCCCCGGACGGGAATCATGATTTTTCAGCAACGATCGGAAATTTACTTCCCATGGTATCTGCTCTTTATCGACTTCACGGGAAATCCTGAGATCCCACGACGCATTCGGATTGGGACGGAAAGATATATCATTTTCCCTACGTCCTTTTTGGTAACTAAAATACCCCGCGCGGTGCATTTCACGGATATATGGGTCCCGTTTGAGCCACTCCGACGGACGAATTCTATGTTTTTCGTTTGCCATTCGGGAATTATAACGGAAGAAGACCTTATTTTCAATATTATGGGGCTTTTTTTGAGCCTGCTGTCAGATTTGAACTGACGACCTGCTGTTTACAAAACAGCTGCTCTACCGCTGAGCTAAGCAGGCATGATCTCAAATTTGGTGCCGCGGGAGCGACTCGAACGCTCACGATCTTGCGACCACAGGATTTTAAGTCCTGCGTGTATACCATTCCACCACCGCGGCAGCAAATTATTTTACCACAATAACAACAAATGTCCTATCCCAATAAGCTCAGCTCCAACCTAAAAACCTATTATTTAAGCCTATTTTTCAACTGTTCAAGGACTTCCTTCGCCAAATCACGTCCTCCCAAACCGAAAGCCAATCCGCCGGCAAGTGCGAGCATGGCAACGATTCCGGTAAAGAGTATTCTTATCAGATCCTGGGCAACGCCAAGCTGATTGAGAACGACCAGAACCGTAAAGAATGTGATTGCTCCCTTGCTGAATACCGCCAAGCTGCTTGCCGATGTCGAACCCAAGCTTTTGACGGAATGGCGTACCAGATCGCTAACCAAATTGGCAGCCAGGAGTCCGACAAATGCGATAACTACGGCAACGATAACGTTTGGCAAGTAAAGCAGGAATTGGTTAAGGAAAACTGTCGCCTGGGACAATCCCCAAACTTCAAGAGCGGGGATAAGGAAAACGATGACGAGAGCCCATTTAAGGATCTCTACCAGAACATCCTCCCAGATCTTGACTTCGGCTTTTTTGAAGAGTCTTGCCCTTTCAAAAAGCGCCTCGACCTTAAGAAACCCCAAAAGCGAGACTAAAACATGCTTTACTATACCTCCAATCAGTAATCCAATGATCAATATGATCAACCCTCCTAATAAACTCGGGAGGAAGGATCCCAATCTTTGGAAAAAATCGACGAGTATTGTGTTTGTAAGTTCTATCATTATGTTTTTCACCTCCTTTCCTCATGCTTCCAAATCATCATAAAACATGATTTCATTTCGGTCCGTCAGTATTGATATAACGGCTAACTTCAGTTTATATTCATTGTGAGGATTTTTCAACAAATATGATTGAGCCGCGAGCTTCATGTGTGCAAGTTTACGACTGTCGACAGCCTCAAATGGCTTGCCCAACCGGTCCGAGCTTCTCGCCTTGACCTCTACAAAATAGAGAGTACCCGTTTTTTTGGATATGATGTCTATTTCGCCGAATTTGGATCTGAAGTTGCGGGCAACAATCGAATGACCTGACTTTTTTAAGAAGTTTATGGAAGAGTCTTCTCCTTTTTTACCCTTTTTTTGCCTTGACTGGTTCATTGGCTTTTGATTTTTTCGCCTTGACTACAGCCCTTTTCTTGACCTGGTAAAGCTTGGATTTCAGAAGTTGGTCCGAAAGATCCCGTACAAAATACAGTTTTGCTTTATTGTATGTTGATTTTTTGACAAGTTCCAATGATTCGATATAAGGAGATGAAAGAGGGATTATTCTCTCGACTCCTATCCCTGATTTTGTCACCTTGCGGACGGTGATCATTCGGGCAGACTCGCTATCACCTTTGATTTTGATTACGATACCCTTAAAGAGCTGGAGACGCTCTTTGTCGCCTTCCTTAAGCTTGTAGTTGATCGAAATCATGTCTCCGACCTTGACTTGCGTTTCCTTATATTTAAATGAGTTTGACATATTTGAATTATATATTTTATCAGTTAATGTTACTTTTTACAAGCGTCCAGGAAGGCCACAAATATAGGATGCGGGGAGGTCGGCCGGCTTTTGTATTCCGGATGACCTTGGGTACCCATGTAAAAAGGATGGGCCGATTTCGGCAGCTCGATAATCTCACAGAGATTTTCAACGACCGACCTTGCCGATATAACCAGGCCTTTTTTCTCAAATTCCTTGGCAAAGATGTCGTTGAACTCATACCTATGTCTGTGGCGCTCCGAAGTATCCGTCCGGCCGTATATATCATAAGCCATAGTCCCTTTTTTGACGTTAGCTTCCCAACCGCCGAGTCTCATCGTACCTCCATAGCTTCTATGCTCCATATACTCCTTCTGGGCAGGCATAAGATGAATTACAGGATGCTTTGTTTTTGAATTGTTTTCGTTGGTATCGGCGTCTTTCCATCCGAGTATATCCCTTGCAAAAGATATGACTGCAAGCTGCATTCCGTAACACAATCCTAAGTATGGAATTTTCTGGTCTCGGGCATATCCCGCGGCTGCAATCATTCCCTCAGCCCCTCGCTCACCCCAGCCGATGGGGACGATTATCCCGTCGGGTTTGCCGATAATCGAAGTTCCTTCCTTCTCTACTTTTTCAGCATCAATCCAATGCGTCTTGAGACCAACCCCTGTTTCCACGATGCATGATCCAAGGCGTCGAAAAGTGCCGCATAGGAATCCCTCAAC
>CAZVQH010000056.1:0-5398 GCA_964629205.1 uncultured Gammaproteobacteria bacterium | reverse complement strand
TTTTATAAGCGTTCTTATCGATTTCTTGATTATTGCCTTCGTAGTTTATTTTCTTTTCAAAGGGTTGGGCCTTGAAAAAATTGACAAGAAAAATGAAGTTAAAAAATAATATAATGAATTATGACGCTGCCTGAAGAATTGACAACTGTTACCAGGATTTCGAAAATAGTTGCCTTGATCATGTTTATCACCCTCCCAATAATTGCCTTCGTATTTGGAATGAGATACCAGGAGGCACTAGGCGGAAGCGGAGGGAAATTACTTACCCCTACTCCGACCATGGCAGTCGCCTGTACGATGGAAGCTAAAATATGTCCTGATGGCTCGGCAGTCGGACGCGTTCCTCCCACCTGCGATTTTGAGCTTTGCCCAAATGAAATCGTTGACCCGGGCATGCCTGTTTCAACCTTTCCGTCAACAGGCTATGAATGTCCGGCATCGGAATACATAGACTGCGAACCCGGACCGGAACTTAAAGCGGAATGCGACCCCTCGTTTATTGAGTGGGCGCAAGAAAGCTGCCCATCCTTCAAGGGAGCTGCATATTAAGGTATAATCCCTTATACAAGCATGAGAAAAACCCACCATATTGTTTTGGTTGATATCATAGACCCCCGTCAGCATAAAGATGAAGAAGTCAGAAATCTTGAAGAGTTGAAGTCTTTGGTCGCAACTTATAGGGGGGTTGATGTCGTCGATGTCATCCAGCACCGATCCCGTCCCGACAAAGCAACCTTTATCGGATCCGGGAAAGCTCTTGAATTGGCTAAAATTGTCGCCGAGGAAAAAATTGACATCGTAGTCATCAACGCGATCGTAAATCCGAGAATTCTCTTCAATTTGACAAAAATTCTCTGGGACAACAATCCCGACATCCAGGTCTGGGACAGGGTTGACCTAATCTTAAACATATTTGAACTTCACGCCCATACGACTGAAGCCAAACTTCAGATTGAAATTGCCAGGATGAGACATATGGGACCAAGAATTTATGGATTGGGCGGTAGTTTTTTTTCCCGACAGGGCGGAGGTATTGGAGGTCGTGGAATCGGGGAAACAAATATTGAACTGATGAAACGCCATTGGAGAAATGAAATCAAAAGGAAGCATGATGAATTGGAAAAAATTTCCCGCCAGCACATGACTCAAATCAAGCGAAGAAAAGACCGCAATCTTACTTCCATTTCTATTGTTGGATATACGAATGCAGGGAAAACTTCACTCTTTAATAAACTTGCCAAAAAGAAGAAAATTGTTGAGAACGCCCTGTTTGTAACTCTCGACAGTGTTTCGGGAAAATTATATCTGCCATCAGCCAGACAGGAAGTAACGGTTTCGGACACGATAGGATTCATCCGAGATCTTCCCTCGTCACTTATTGACTCATTCAAGTCAACACTCATGGAATCCATTCATGCCGACATACTGCTCCATGTTATTGATATATGCGACCCAAAAATGAACGAAAAAATCGAAGTCGTTGAAAAAATTCTTTTTGAGATCGGAATAAAGACAAAAAAAATTATTTATGTTTTCAATAAGGTTGATGCCTACGAAGGGAACGGGGAAAAAATACTTGCTGATATAAAAAATAAGTATGCTTATTTTTCCCCTCAGTTCATATCGGTTACAACCGACTTTGGAATCGATAAGCTGATTGCGGCAATAGAAAAAAATGTTTAACCATGATTTGGCGATTGTCGATGTTGAAACTACCGGAATGAGTCCTCTTCACGATCGGGTTATTGAAGTGGCAATAATAAGAATCAGTAAAAATAAAATTGTCGACAAATTCACAACCCTGATTAATCCCCAAGCGCGTTTGTCCCCGTATATAAGTATGTTCACCGGAATAACCAACGAGCAACTGGTTGAAGCACCTCTTTTTGAGGAAGTGAAGGGGCGGATAAGCGGTCTTTTGGAAGGGGCGGTGTTTGTTGCCCACAATGCCAGATTTGACTATTCATTCATCAGATCGGAACTAAGACGAAGCGGTCTTGGTTTTAAGGCAAAAACTTTCTGCACCGTCCGTCTTTCCAGGCGCCTTTTTCCGGAGTTTCGCAGCCATAGCCTTGAGTCGGTAATTGCGAGATACAAATTCAAATTCAAAAACCGCCATCGCGCTTACGATGATGCTCATGTTCTCTGGCAGTTTCTGAACAAAATCAAGAAAACCGTTCCGAAAAATACTCTTATGAAAGCTTGGGATGACTTGACCCGCTCATTATATTCCGCCGAAGCAGGACTCAGAAATCAAATTGATTCCCTTCCCGAATCTCCCGGCGTATATATTTTTTATGATAAGAATGATGCGCCGATATACATTGGCAAAAGCAAAAATATAAGTGATCGGGTAATTTCCCATTTCTACGAAGATATCAAGTCCGTAAAGCATCTGTCGCTCACGAAGGAGGTTGTTAGAGTGGGACATATAAAAACAACCGGAGAGTTGGGGGCACTCCTACTGGAAGCCCAGCTGGTAAAGGAACTCAAACCCACCTACAACTCACGCCTTAAAAAAACTAAGTCATTTCTCGTCCTTATGCGTGAAAAAAACAAAGAAGGCTATATGACCCTGAAGACGCAAACCGCAAGCAGCCTTACCGAGATCGATACCGATAATCTTTTGGGGACTTTCAAAAGTAAGACGGGAGCAAAAGAGTTCTTGTCTTCGTTCGCCGAAAAATACTTCCTATGCCAAAAGGTTCTCGGTATTGATTCAGGAAGAGGATCATGTTTTGCCTATAAAATCGGCAAGTGCCGCGGCACCTGTATCGGTAAGGAAAAAAAGCAGATATATAATTCGAGGTTCCTCATTGCTTTCGTTGAGTCAAGACAGTTTCGGCCGTGGCCTTATGAAGGACCCGTTGAGATTGTTGAAAAAAATGAAGAAGAAGATAAGTGGGAAAGTTATGTAATTGACCGCTGGTGTCTTATTGCTAAAAAAAACTCATTGGGGGATGAGGAAAAATTCGAGCATATCTTTGACCCTGATTACTACAGAATAATCTCCCGACATGTAAGAAGCAGCAACCCCCATCTTCATAAAACCTGAAATTGGTGGAGATGGCGGGAGTTGAACCCGCGTCCGAGAAAACACCGATAAAAATGTTTAGCTTAGAATAGATTATTTTTACTCAATCCCGTCCGCTTACATAATCAAAGCGCTCCGGGAGGTCAGTTATGATTGTCGATCGGGCGGCCAACTAAAAAAACCGCCAAACCTTATTCCGATTGGTTTAGCCCTCATCTGGATTGAATCGGACAAAATCCAGTGAGAGTCCAATTAGTTAACGTAAGCAAAGTTCATATTTGCATATGACTTGGCCAACATCGCTTCTTGGAATTCTGACATTTTATTATCAGTTATTTTTTCCGTTTAACGCACAGGTGCGTCTAAGCCATTTTTAAAAGTGCAATTCCCCGTCGATGCCTTGCATCCCCTTAATCACATCTTCATATATTCTTTTGCCATTCTTTTTTCGTCAAGCGCAATGTCTCTTTTTTTTACTAGTTTCTTCTTTTCTACGTTGCCTCTTCCTTTGGCCAATGCGATCTCTAGCTTGATAAGAGGCCCTTTATTATAACACGCCTTGGGCGCCAGAGTCAAACCGCCGGAGGCTATTTTCGTTCTGATTCTGGTCAGCTCACGCTTGTGAAGGAGCAGTTTTCTGGTCCTTGTGGCGTTATATGTATCACTTCGCGCAAACTCATAGATCGGAATATCCGCGTTTATAAGGTACGCGCCTCCGTCAGCCATTATTCTCACATAGGAATCGTCGAGTCTGAGTCGCCCCGAACGGATCGACTTGACTTCGCTGCCGGTTAAGGCGATTCCGGCCTCAAATGATTCAATCTCGCTATAGTCCCGGTGAAAATTGCGGTTAATGATCCTCATATATTGCTATTATAAACCACCCCAGCCAATAAACCATCCTCCGATAAATATGGGACTATAATTAACTTATTCATGTTAAATGAAAGATATTATGTTTACACCATTCTGTCTCTACGCAATTTTGATATTTATACGGGCTTGACTACCGATCTTAAAATTCGCATCCAAGAGCACATGCGTGGAGTTGTCTCATCAACCCGGATCAGAGTACCGTTCAAGCTTGTACACTATGAATATTTCATCAACCTTGATGACGCCAAGAGACGGGAAATGCATCTTAAAACAAATGTCGGCCGCGCACACCTTAAGGATTCACTCAAAAAAACTCTTGCCCGGAAAACGTACATGCCCTACAGAATATCCAGATAATATTAAACGTTGATATTGCAGGACCTTGAAAGTATCATGTATTCATGGATTGGAAAATACTGGCCATCTTCACTCCGGTACTATTTGTTACTTATCAATCAATTTCCAAACTTTTGCCAAAAGGAGCGCCTATTTTTTTGGTTAATGCGGTCGCATCCCTGATAGGGGCAATTATTATGTATGCCCTTCATCGGGCAACCCACAGCGCAGGAGTTATTGACACAAAGACATTCCCGCTGGTAATTTTTATCGGGATTCTTATAAGTTTCGGAAACTTTCTGATCATTAAAGCTTATTCCCTTGGCGCTCCGCAAGGAGGATTTACTTCCATATTCTATCCGCTACTTATAGTGTATGGGATTATTTTTGGATTGATATTCTGGAATGAAAAGCTGAATATGTACCAATCTCTTGGAATTGCCCTTTCAATCATCGGTATTTTTTTAACTGTTTATTTCAAGAAATAAAAAAATAAATATGCCATACCTTGCCGAATTTATAGCCGTTGCAACCGTACACTTGTTGGCCGTTATGAGTCCCGGACCCGACTTTATGATGGTTACGAGAAATACGCTGGTTTATTCCCGTAGGGCCGGAATATTTTCCTCAATAGGTTTGGGTCTTGGTATTGGGGTTCATATTGCCTATTCCCTATTGGGAATTGGTCTTCTGATTTCCAAATCGGTACTGCTTTTCAATGCCATAAAGTATCTGGGAGCGGCATATCTTTTTTATATTGGCTATCAGTCGCTTGTCTCCAAGGGTTCGCATTTGAAAATCGGCAAAACCGTGGCAAAAAATGATATCGGGAGGTTTGAGGCGGTCAGGATCGGATTCATAACCAACGTTACCAATCCCAAAGCAACTTTGTTTTTCTTGGCGTTGTTTACACAGGTCATAAATCCGGCAACTCCTATACTGATCCAACTTCTATATGGAGTTGAGATGATGTTGGCGACTGCGGTTTGGTTTATTTTTGTTGCCTATGTTTTTTCTCATCACGTGATTAAAAGCCGTTTTGAAAAAGTCCAGAATATGGCCGAAAAGGCGATGGGAGTAGCGCTTATCGGCCTGGGAGTCAAACTCGCCCTATCTTCCAAGTAACTTACCAAGATTCGAACTATGAAGAAG
>CAZVQH010000055.1:0-5442 GCA_964629205.1 uncultured Gammaproteobacteria bacterium | reverse complement strand
ATCCAAGGCGTCGAAAAGTGGCGCATAGGAATCCCTCAACTGATAGTTGCCGGTTCCGAAGTACTTTCCGATTATTGCGATTTCGACTGTTTTTTCTTTTTTGGAATATATCCTGTCTATAAGCGCCTTCCATTCTCCTGTTTCGGGTTTTTTATATTTAAGATTCAACCGTTTCAGAATTTTTTCGGTCAACTGCTGGGATTCCAGAACCAAAGGAACTTCGTACGGTGATTTTACATCCGGATTGGAGATTATGTTTTCGGGCTGGACGTTGCAGAAAAGAGCGAAGCGGTCGCGTCTTCGTTTGTCAATATACTGTTCGCTTCTTGCGACTATGAAATCGGGTTGAATTCCCATCGAATTCAAGGTCCTGACCGAAAGTTGGGTTGGTTTGGTTTTCGGCTCACCCAGATGATGGGGTGTTGGAACATAGGACACGTGGACATGAATTACATCTCCCGGGTGCTTCAGGGTAAGGAGTCTCGACGCCTCATAATAAAATATGTTCTGATATTCGCCTGCGGTACCTCCAAGCTCAACAACGAGTATGTCGGCTTTTTTTTGCTTGCCCAGATCGTGCATCCGCTTTATGATTTCGTTCGTGACGTGGGGAATGGCTTCGACATCTTCACCCATGTATTCGAATCTTCTTTCCTTCTCTATAACAGTCTTGTATATCTGGCCGACCGTGACGAAGTTTATCTTGCCCATCTCCTCCTCAAGGAATTTTTCATAGGTCCCGATATCCATGTCTGCCTCTGTCCCGTCCTCACATAAATAGGGATCGCCGTGCTCTATGGGGTTGATGGTTCCCGAATCTATGTTCAGGTAGTTTTCGAACTTTATGGGGGCAACCTTGTAGCCCGCTTTTTTAAGAAGGAAGCTTATGGACGCGGCCGTTATACCTTTGCCGATTCCTGATATGACTCCGCCGGAAATGAAAATATATTTCATATTATTTTATTTCTGCCAATGTCCAAGAGGAAAAATCGCATTTCGGGTAATTACTGCACCCGTAAAATCTTTTTTTACTCTTGCTATATCTTACCACAACGTCTCCATCACATTTTGGGCATTTTTTGCCTTTTACGGTTTTTAATATTGACTTTGTGAAACGGCATGCCGGGTAGTTGCTGCAGGCAATGAATTTGCCGAACTTGGAGAAGCGGGTAATCAGATTGTGTCCGCATTTGGGGCAAATTCCCTCAGATTTTTCCTCTATTTTTATGACAGCGGTGTCCTGTTTCATCAAGTCCAGTTGAGTTTTAAAAGGCTTATAAAATTCCGAAAGCAATTGGATATAATTCTTTTTGTCCTCAGCGATCTCATCGAGTGAGTTTTCCATTCCGGCGGTAAAATCAAGGCTGAAAAGCTCCGGGAAGCTGGATGAAAGGTAGTCGCAGATACTCGTTCCAAGCGGTGTTGGGATGAAATATCTTCCGTCCTTCTCGATGTAATTCTTTTCCTGGATAAGCGATATTATCGGCGCATAGGTTGACGGTCTCCCGATTCCCTTTTCCTCAAGTATTCTGATGAGCGATGCCTCATTAAATCTCGGCGGAGCCTTTGTGGTTAGAGGTGTCGGCTCCAGATTGGTGAGGGTAACTGCCTGATCTTTGACGAGATTGGGTTTTTTTCCGTTCGCTTCAACAAATTTGGGGTTAAGCAGTCTGAAAAATCCGTCAAACACAACCTGTTCAACCTGCCCCTCAAATAGATAGCCCTTTGTACCCGCTATCGTAACTTTGATGACGTTAATGTCTGCCTCTTTCATCTGTGACGCAACTGCGCGGTTAAAAATAAGCGAGTACAACCTTTTATGGTTCACGGTCAACTTCTCGGTAGTTTTTAGAGCCGGATTTAACTTTGTTGGTCTGATTGCTTCGTGCGCTTCCTGGGCCATCTTGGATTTAGTCCTGAATCCTCTCGGTTTCTCGAGGGCGTATTTTTCACCCCAAGTTGCGGCGATATAGTCTTTTGCTTTGAAAACAAATCCCGAGGATAGGTTGAATGAGTCGGTTCTGTGATAGGTTATTAATCCCCTCTCATAAAGACCCTGAGCAAGCCTCATCGTCATTTTTGAAGAAAACCCGAACTTGTAGAATGCGTCCTGCTGTAAAAGCGATGTTGTGAAGGGTGGGGGCGGATAGCGCTTAACGACCGCCTCCTCAACATTGGCTACTTTATACTTATCGGTCTCCAGATCCGTTTTAAGCGCATCGACATTGTCCTTATTGATTGAGGTCTTTGTATAGGTATATTCTCCAGTGAAGAGTTTTATCGTAGTCTTTTCCTCATATTTCACTTCATTTTTCGAATCAAGTCTGGCTTTGAATGCCTCGTCGAAATGCCCGTACATCTGGAAATATTCTGTCAATCCGAACGCCTTTATTTCCTTCTCGCGCTCAACGATGAGCCTTAAGGCTACCGTCTGAACACGACCGGCCGACAACCAGTTCTTCCCGGTCTTCTTCCAAAGAAGAGGTGAAAGCTCATAACCGGCGATACGGTCAAGAATTCTTCTTGCCTGTTGCGCCTTAACCAAATTAAGTCTTAATTCGCTCGGATGTTCCAGAGCTTCCTGAAGTGCGTTTGAGGTGATTTCATGAAAGACGATACGCTTAAGATTTGCATCTTTTATTTTCAGTTCAGGCCATTTTTCATCGATTTTTCCGAGAAGATAGGCGACATGGTAGGAGATAGATTCCCCCTCCCGGTCCAAGTCGGTTGCTAGGA
Organism: uncultured Gammaproteobacteria bacterium; assembly: GCA_964629205.1. Classification (GTDB taxonomy): domain Bacteria; phylum Patescibacteriota; class Microgenomatia; order UBA1406; family GWC2-37-13; genus GWC2-37-13. The sequence continues at coordinate 2,706 of CAZVQH010000055.1, read as the reverse complement.
TTATTTCCTTATTTTTTGTTGCCAGTTCCTTAATCTGATCGACAACCTTTTGTTTCTTGGCAATCACGGCATAATCGGGCTTGAACTGTGCATTGTAATCTATAGAGATCTTGTTGGTCGGAAGATCACGAATATGTCCCATGGTAGCGAAAACGTAATAGTCTTGGCCTTTGAGGATACGGTTGAAGGTCCTTGCTTTTGTGGGTGATTCGACGATTATTAGTGCCATAAGTCAATGAAAATTACCAAAATATTATCTTTAATGATACCACAGGGACTTCAAGTCAAGGTTTGTCTTACATCGACTTGGGCTTTTTTCGTTTCAGAAGTTTTGAATCGACAACAGCTCGCCGCAAAGTTGCCATCGCCTCGACTTTTTCCTTTTCGTCGTGTGAAGTCTTGAGGATTTTTTTGGCTTCTTCGATCGCCTTACCGATCATATTTTCATCTATTTCGTTCTGTCCGTAAGCTTTGGAAACCAAGACAGTCACCTTCTCTCCGTCGGTCTGGACATACCCTCCTCCAACCGACAGATACTCTTCATTATTCTGTCTTTTGATCTTAACAATTCCCTCGACCATCAGTGAAAACAAATTCACATGATGAGGAAGAATTGTGATCTCACCTGTTGCGGTTGGTACGGTAACTGAGGCAATCTCCTGCTCCCTTACCAATTTCTTGGGTGTTATGATTTTTAGTTTAAGGATGTCCATAAGCTTGATTATTTTACCTCGCTGATGTCGCCCACCATGTAAAAATTCATTTCGCTCTTGGAATCATGCTTACCTTCCAGAATCTCCTTGAACCCGGCGACCGTGTCCTTAATCTTTACATATTTACCCGGCCGTCCCGTAAAAGGCTCCGCAACTGCCATGGGCTGGGTAAGGAATCTTTGGATTTTTCGGGCGCGTCCGACCATAAGCTTGTCTTCATCGGACAACTCTTCCATTCCCAAAATGGCTATAATATCCTGAAGATCCTTATATCTCTGCAAGGTCTTGAGAACGTCACGCGCAACCTGGTAATGTTCCTCGCCGACAATGTCCTCGTCCAAGGCTCTTGAAGTTGACGACAAAGGATCAATGGCCGGATACAATCCCTGCTCGGCTAGCGATCTTTCCAAGGAAATGGAAGTATCCAAGTGCGAGAAGGTTGTGACCGGGGCCGGATCAGTGTAATCATCTGCCGGAACGTAAACCGCCTGCATCGAGGTGATCGAGCCTTTGTTGGTTGATGTGATTCTCTCCTGTAACATAGCCATTTCAGACGCCAATGTCGGCTGATAGCCTACGGCTGACGGAATTCTACCCAACAGCGCCGACACTTCGCTTCCTGCCTGAGCAAAACGGAATATATTGTCTATGAAAAGCAAAACATCCATATTTTTGTCGTCTCGGAAATATTCCGCCATTGTAACTCCGGTCAGGGCGACTCTCAACCTGTTCCCAGGCGGTTCGTTCATCTGTCCGAATACAAGCGCAGTCTTATCGAGAACTTTCGTTTCCTTCATCTCCAGATACAGGTCATTACCTTCGCGGGTTCGCTCTCCGACTCCGGTAAAGACAGATACGCCCGAGTGTTCCTTGGCGACGTTATGGATCATTTCCTGAATAAGAACGGTCTTTCCGACGCCGGCGCCTCCGAAAATAGCGACTTTTCCACCCTTTACGAAGGGGGCAATAAGATCGATTACTTTAATTCCGGTTTCAAACAATTCCTGTTTCACCGATTGATCGGCTAACGTGGGTGCTTCCGCATGGATCGGGGAATATTTTGAAGCAACTGCAGGCTTACCCTCATCAATGGTTTCGCCCAGAACGTTGTAGATTCTTCCCAGCGTTTTCATTCCGACCGGGACTGAGATTGGCTTGCCTGTATTGACGACTTTTTCTCCGCGGGAAAGACCGAAAACATTACCCATGGCAACAGCCCTGACGCGACCTTCTTCGAGAATCGCCTCGACTTCCAATACTAATTTTCCTATTTTTTTGTTTTCAACTGTCAAAGCGTCATAAATCTTTGGAGTGTTGTTAGGGTCAAACTCCACATCGACGACGACTCCTCTTACCGCTACTATTTTACCGTCCTTCATAATAAATTTAATAATTTTTAACTTTCGACAGATTCTTTTGCTGTCATCATATCCAATAATTCATTGGTTATCTTTTCCTGTCTGATCTTATTTCTCAAAAGCGTCAGATTGTAAATTACATTTTCTGCATTTTCGGTTGCGTTTTTCATTGCTATCATCCTTGAGGAATGTTCGCCTGCCTCAGCTTGAATAATGCAATTCCGTATTTTCTCCTCGACATAGCTCCTGAGCAAATGGTCCATAAGTTCGGCCGGTGACGGCTCAATCATGAACTCGGTACCTTTTTTCTCAACGACTTTTTCATTTTCGGCCCGATATGATATCGGAAGCAACACTTCCTTAACGGGAGTATTGCTTAAGGTCGAAATGAACTTGTTATAAAAAATATTAACTTGCCTGTATTGATTTTTCAGGAATCCGTCCATGGCAAGTTTGAATATTGCCGAGACGTTGTTGAGCGCGTGTCCCATCGAGAAATCGGCGACTATGTTTCCGCCGATCTTGTTAAGGAACAGGGCGCCTTTTTTACCCAAAATGATAAAGTCGTGATTCTCAGTGTCGGAATTCTTCAAAAGGAATCTGTACAGATTGAAATTGTACGATCCGCACAAACC
>CAZVQH010000054.1:1549-5561 GCA_964629205.1 uncultured Gammaproteobacteria bacterium | reverse complement strand
GTTTTCCTGTCCCTCAATACCAGATTGCCCACATCCCCGACGCCATACGCATCCACAAAAATATTTTTTGTTTCAACCGGATCGCCCATGACAACCCGGTCCCGATTAAGCCAAAGTGTCTGACCTTCGGAAAGAGTGAAAACCCGATTGTCCTCATAGCCCAAACCCTCAACCAGATGCTGATATTGCTTCTGGTGACGGACCGTCCCTCCTATCGGAACAAAATATTTGGGATTGGTGAATCTAATGAGAAACTTCATATCCTCCTGATTTCCGTGACCTGAGGAATGAAGCTGATCGGCGATATCTGAATAAACGACATCCGCACCTTGGGTAACCATATCTTCAATGACTCCGTAGACTTCATTCTCGTTTCCTGGAATCGGATCGGATGAAAAAACAACCTTGTCTCCCGATTTTATTTTGGTGTATTGATTTTGATTATCGGCTAATTTCGATAAAGCCGATCCATACTGGCCCTGGCTTCCGGCGGCAATTATGCAGACCTTATTCGGAGGCAAACGCGGCAAATCCTCATCCGTTGCGAATAATGATTCCGGGATAGGCAGATAGCCTATTTCAGCCGCCAATTTGCTGTTCTGCTTCATCGAGCGACCCAAAAAAACAACCTTGCGGTTGAATTTTATGGCTGCTTCGACACACTGCCTGATTCTGGAAATGTTTGATGAAAAAGTCGTCATTATGAATTTACCCTTTGTCTTTCTCATTTCATCCTCGAACGTTTTTCCGACAATAGATTCCGATAGGGTCAATCCCGGGCGATCAGATCCCAGACAGTCGGACATAAGGGCAAGAATGCCCTCGTGGCCGGCCTTGGTTATTTTATAGAAATCCGGCGGGGATCCGTAAGGGGGAGTCAGGTCCAGTTTGTAGTCCGGACCGTGATAAATAACTCCGATCGGGGTTTTTATGATTATGTGCGTTGTGTCCGGAATCGAGTGGGTCATTTTAACGAATCCCACCCTAAAATCACCAATAACGTATTCCTTGTCGAAATCAACCCTATTGACACGAACGGTTTGATTATTATCCTTGAATTTATTCTCGACGAAGACCGAGGTTAATTTGCTGGCGGTTATCGGCGGTCTGCCCAAACTGTCATAGAGGTAGGGAAGGGCACCGATGTGATCTTCATGGCCGTGAGTCAAGAGGATTGCCCTGATCTTGTCCTTCTTATCCTGAAGATAGGTAATGTCGGGAATGACGAAGTCTACCCCTAATTCCTTTTCCTGCGGAAAACCGATTCCGCAGTCAATGATCAGTATGTCTTTCAATTTGTCGTTTTCATGAATCTCGTAGAGATACATGTTTTTCGTAACGCCGACGATTCCTCCCAACGGAACAAATCTTACTTTATAGTTATTCATATTTTTTATTATATACCACTGGACCTCAAAATATTCGGGTATCCGCCTTATAAACCGGTGTGTGCGGTAGTTTTAGTTGATATAATTTATCAATGAATAAAATAAGCGAAAAAGAAGTGTTGAGGAAGCTTGAGGAGGTCTTGGATCCGGAAATCAATATCTCGATTGTCGACTTGGGCCTGGTTTACGGAGTCAAAACCAAAGATAAAAAAGTTACAATCACAATGACCCTGACGACAATCGGTTGTCCTCTAATCTCCCTTATCGAAAGCGACATAAGAAGTAAACTCAAGGAAATAGGCATCATGGAGGAAGATGTTGTGATTGACCTTACGTTCGACCCTCCTTGGAGCATGGAAAAAATGAGTGAAAAAGCTAAGGCATTATTGGGTATTGGTTAATTAATATGGCAAAAGGAAGCATACTCCAGGACACATTTGAACAGCTTGCGGAATTGGGACAGTCGACCGCCAAAAAAACCGTGAAATCGGTAGCGGCGACTTTCAACCCCCTATCCCAAACCGAAAAATCCTCATCCGATCCCCAACAACTAATGAAGGAACAGCTTAAAAATAAAAAAGACAACCACACGCCGTTGGATTTCAACAAACTTCAGGAAAGTTATAAAAACAATGATTCCAAAAAAACCGACATGCTCAGACAGCATTTATTTAATCTGGTGCGACGCGCAGACCAACAAACCCTTGCCGAATCCAAACAAAACGAGATGCAAAAAAAGCGCCAGGAGGCTTATGTGGATGCCGAAAAAAAACGAAGGGAAGCGGAGAAGAAAAAACAGCAGGATGCCGGCGACATTCCGCAGGGCAAAACAAGAAAAAGCATATTTTCCCACAAAAAAGTCGCCGAAAAACAACACGCGGAAACCAAACCTTCAACCGGAAAACAGTGATATAATAGTAAGTCAGCTACACGGATACACGGAGTATAGCTCAGATGGCTAGAGCGCAGCGTTCGGGACGCTGAGGTCGTGAGTTCAAGTCTCACTACTCCGACCAGACTATATGAGGCACAAACTTACACAGCTATTCGTCTTTCATTTTTTTAACGACGGGTTTCTTGCGAGCATAATACTTTTTCTGCCGTTCATATCGAAAGACCTTGGCCTGAACTTGACTCAAGTCGGATTTCTGGGTTCGATTTTTTCCCTTGCGGGAATCCTAATGGCGTTGCCGATAGGGTACATAAGCAACCGTTTTGGCGCATCCAGAATTCTTATTGCCGGAATCTTGTTTTATGGAATAGGTTTTATTCTTACCGGACTCTCACCGTCGTTTGCATTTCTGACCGCCGCATTTCTGGTCGCAGCAATCGGTTTCGGATCCTTCCACCCTCCGGCTTTTTCGGAGGTGGCAAGGCTTTCCGATGGCAAAAAAAAGGGCCGAATTATGGGTGATTTCACCGCCATCGGGGAATTCGGCAGGATATGTCTTTCCGCTGCGATACCGATGATTGTCGTTGCCGTAGGATGGCGGCAAACATCAATCATATACGCGGTTTCGGCCGGTGCGCTTTTCACGTTTTTCGCTTTCCGGCACTTTTCAAACGGAAAAAAAACGCCATCCCCCCACGCGGGAATGGGGGATATTTCTTTCTTTGAAATCATGAAAAACTGGAATTTTATATTGGTGCTCCTTATAAATTTCTTTGATCTTTTGGCCTCTTCAGCGCTTTTTGTTTTCCTTCCCTTTCTCCTGATCAAAAAGGGGATTGATCCGTCGATTCTGGGCGCGTTTACGTCGGCATTTTTCCTAGGGAATCTCATTGGAAAAATGCTTCTGGGAAGAATGACCGATTATTTTTCAAATACAAAAGTTTTCGTAGTCGCCGAAATTCTGATGGCGGTATTTATCATTCTTCTGACGCTTACCGATTCCATTCCCGGGATAATCACATTTTCAATCATTCTCGGATCCCTGACTATGGGAACCGTGCCAATCAGAACGACCATGTTGACAGATACCAATAATCACCATAGGTCGCTTGCCAAGGCTTTTGCCATCGGCTCGCTTGTCGCATCGATTTCATCCGCCTTAGCTCCTGTGATATTAGGGCGGATCGCCGATATGTTCGGAATCATAAACTCGTTTAACGTTTCCGCAATGTTTGCACTGCTTGCAGTCGTTCCGTCGATATTACTGATCGCAAACATGAGAAGGGCCGCGCCCCGGCAACTTTGATATACTTAGATTCAATGAAAATCTACAATACCTTAACCCGGAAAATCGAAAACTTGGATCCCATTAGAAAAAACGAGATTCTTTTTTACCATTGCGGGCCGACAGTTTATTGGATCCAGCACATAGGCAACTTGAGGGCGATGACATGGGCGGATCTTATCCGTAGATCTCTAACGGCATGCGGATACAAAGTTAAGTTTGTCCGAAACTATACCGATGTCGGTCACCTCACCTCAGACGAAGACGCGGGTGAGGACAAGATGGAAAAGGGGGCCAAGCGAGAGGGCAAATCTCCGCAGGAAATTGCCGACAAATATATCAAGATATTCGAGAACGACACCCGTTCCCTCAACATTATCGATCCCGACTATAAGCCGAAAGCTTCTGATTATATTCTGTCTCTTATACACATCTCCGAGCCCACGA
>CAZVQH010000054.1:0-1539 GCA_964629205.1 uncultured Gammaproteobacteria bacterium | reverse complement strand
TATTGTACAGATGCAGGCCATGATACAGACTCTCATTGACCGTGGATTCGCTTATGTGACCGACCTGGCCGTCGTTTATGACGTCTCAAAATTCCCATCCTACAACAAACTCAACCACCAGAAAATGGAACTGAATAAAGAAGGCGCCGGTCATGGAACGGTCGAGGACCCGCAAAAAAAACACTTCGCCGATTTTAACCTTTGGGTTTTCAAAAAAGGCGCCCATAAGTCGGCTCTCCAGACTTGGGATTCCCCATGGGGTGAAGGCTTTCCCGGGTGGCATATCGAATGTTCAGTAATGGCTAAATCAATACTTGGTGAAACCATAGATATACACATGGGGGGTATTGAACATATCCCGGTACACCATACCAATGAGATTGCCCAATCAGAGGCCGCTAACGGCGTGCCATTCGTCAACTATTGGATCCACAACGAACACCTCAATGTCAATGACGCTAAAATGGCCAAGTCCCAGGGAACGGGATTTACGATTCAGGACATAATTGACCACGGATTCAAGCCGCTTGAACTTAGATATTTTTTCATGGGTGCCCACTACAGGTCAAAACAGAATTTCACCTGGGAAGCGCTTAAGGCCGCCGCCCATGGATTGAATAACCTCAAAAATATCGTTCGCGACCTTAAAGGCCGCGTAGACAAAATTCCAGCGCTTTCATCCGACAATCACAATCTAAAAAAATTCCTGGAGTTCCTGAGCAATGATTTTCAGGTTCCTCAGGCAGTTGCCCTTATGTGGGATCTTTTGAAGTCGGATCTCGATGATGGTGAGAAATTGGCGCTCGCCCTTGAATTCGACAAAGTTTTGGGTCTTGATCTTGACCTTATAAAAACCGGCGCCATTCCTGAGGAAATAAGAGCACTTGGGGAAGCGAGACTGCTTTCAAAAAAATCAGGAGATTACAAAAAAGCCGACCAATTAAGGCAGGAGATACGGTCACGCGGTTACGGGATCGAAGATACTCGGGATGGTTTCAGTATAGAAAAGTCTGGCGATTAATTGACAATAAGGCTAAAAAAATATATAATAGCCCTATTTGGTAGACAAAAAAATGTCTTTTTTAAAGAAGATAGTTTTCATGTAAACCAGCAAAAATCTGTTCCCGGAATTTGCTGGTTTTTTTAATTTAAATTTATGGATAACACCTTGAAATCAAAAGGACAAATCGAAGACTTCATTTCGAAAGAAGTGACAAAGTTTTATGCCGAAACACTCGGGGTCGGCCCGAAGCAGGCCAAGACATACGTGCTTGAAGATATGGTCATTATCCGCCTCCAGGGGAAATTGTTGCCGATCGAAGAAAGTCTTCTTAAACTCTCGAACCGTAAGGGAATTGAAATGGTCAAGAATATTAGGAAATCACTCCACGAAATCGCCACCAAGCAATTGGGTGGAATAATAAAGAAAATAACCAATCACAAAGTAATCTCGTCCCACAGCGATATTTCGACCAAGACCGGGGAAAGGATCGAGATATTCATACTGGAAACTAATTTTGAGAAAGAGTTGGATACAAG